>NZ_JBCNKR010000005.1:300000-511958 GCF_039595935.1 Flavobacterium sp.
AAAACTATAGCAAGTCCATAAAATGCAAGCATTATAATCATCAAAATTCCGATGAATTTATAATGTGATTTTAAATAACTAAATGATGAAGTTAATGCTTCTGAATCATTTTCTCTAAATGCTTTTTTTCCGTTTGAAGCGAACTTAAATAAATAATAAACCGGGAAGAAATAAAGCCCCGCTAGTAATAAGTAAATAAAGCTAAAAATTGCCCCAACAGAGCCTCCTCCAAATCCAGGCATCGCACTTCCCATTGTAGAGAAAATTGCTCCGGCAAAAATTGCTATAAGCACTAAAAAAGCAATTCCAACAAAACCAATGATTGCAATAAAATAAGCCCATTTTACGGTTTCCTTTAAAAAGTCTTTTGCAGTTGAATCGAGATGCAGCTCAAATTTTTCAAATACTGAAGTTTCTTCCATTTTTTATGTTTTTGGTTAAGAAACAAACATAAGAAAATTAAAATTACATACAAATTGAAAATTTTAAATTGCAATTCTAAACTACAAATCCCAAGCTGAAAAATCTAAAACTCAAAACAATTTGTCATTTCTGTAAAGGTTAGATATTTCGGTAACAAAATTTACCTTTAATAAATTTTGTTGCGATGAGAAATAACAGTCAGGATTCAACATTAGAGAGAAACTATTTAGAGAAGTATCGTTTTTTAATAAAAGAATATGAGCAAGTAAAAAACAAGACTCATCCGTTGCATAAAAAGGCGATGGATTTTTACAAGGCAAATGACACCTGCAGAAAAAGCTTCTTAAAGTATTATAACCGTTATAAGCAGAGCGGTAAGTCTTTGGATCTGCTTCCTCAGAAGCGTGGTCCAAAATACAAGACAAGACGTCCTCTGCCATTTATAGAACGAAAAGTAATTGAATTAAGGGAAAAAGGAAACAACAAATATGAAATTGTTAGTATCTTAAAGCCAAAATTAGGAAAAAACACACCTTCATATTCAGGAGTTTATAATATTTTAAAGCGTAATAAAATAAACAGGTTAACTCCGAAGATTAAAAAGAATCATCAAAAAATAATCAAGGAAAGAATGGGACAGCTTGGTCATATTGATTGTCATCACTTAAGCAAAAGCATCATAAAAGGAGAAAATCGAAAATTGTACTTAGTATGTATAATTGACGACTACAGCCGGATTGCCTGGGCAGAATTAATCCCAGACATCACTAGTTTAACGGTTATGTTTGCGTCATTAAAATGCTTAAACATCTTAAGCGATCATTATGAGATAAAATTTGAAGAGATTTTATCTGACAATGGACCTGAATTTGGAATCAAAACCAGCCAGCAGAAATATAACCATCCTTTTGAGAGAATGCTTATGGAATTGGGAATTGTTCACAGACATACAAAACCTTATAGACCACAGACAAACGGGAAGGTCGAACGCTTCTGGCGAACTCTTGAAGATGATCTGCTCAGAGAAACTGATTTTGATTCTTTGGAAGAACTAAAAGAAGAATTATTGCAATATTTATATTACTATAATCACGAAAGGCCACATCAGGGAATTGATGGAAAAAAGCCAATCGAAATGATAAATCCGTTACCGAAATAAGTGACTTTTACAATTTCGACTGAAAGGAGAAATCACACCAGCAGCTCGACAAAGATTGGCGATTTTCGTTATGGAGTTTCTTATGTGATTTCTCCTTTCAGTTGAAATAACAATACAGGACGTTTATTCCAAAATACAGCAATACATTTTTTTCGAAACGTGAAACCTGAAACTTGGAATTTGGAATTTGGAATTTTTAAGGCATAAAAAAACCACCACATTTCTGTGATGGTTTTTTGAGCCGATAGAGGGACTCGAACCCACGACCTGCTGATTACAAATCAGCTGCTCTAGCCAGCTGAGCTACATCGGCGTTATTTTTTATTTCGGGTGCAAAGATAAAATTGTTTTTTAATATTCCAAAAATAATTTCACACATCTCTCTATTATTAAAAAAACCATCACATTTCTGTGATGGTTTCCGTTGAGCCGATAGAGGGACTCGAACCCACGACCTGCTGATTACAAATCAGCTGCTCTAGCCAGCTGAGCTACATCGGCCTCATTACGGGTGCAAATATAAAGCGGTTTTTCAATTTCCCAAAATAAATTTGCACTTTTTTACACTTTTTTTTGCTTAAAGTGCGTTGATTTTTTCAATCAATTGATTAGCAGTTTGTTCTAATTCAACATTGATTTGTTTGAAATGTGCTTTTTTATTTTCAACGTTTTTTGCGTTCACTTTTGTAATCAAAGTATCAAATGCAGCGATAGCTTCATCGATTAAAGCATTCGTTTCTGGAGTAGGATTTCCTGTTGTAGACATCTCAAACAAGTAAACTGCCTCAATAATATCTCCTAATACAAAATTGATGTCTTTCTTTAAATTTTTAACGTTTGCCATTTTTATTATAATTTTAATTTGCGTCTGCAAAAGTACGCATAATCTTTAGATTAAGTGTTAAGAAATGTAAATTTCTAAAATTGAAGCTTTTCCGCTCAAAATAAATGCATTTATCGCAGCAGGAACTAAAACAGTATCTCCTTTAATGTAAGTATGTTTAAACCCTTCATATTCGATTTCGAAGCTTCCTTCAATACACATATAAACTGTAAATGTTTCTCCGTTTTTAGAAACCTCAACCTTATCTTCTAAAGGAAGGAAATTTGTTGTGAAATAAGGACAATCTACAACTACGTTTGAAGTATTTGTTTTTGAATCGTATTTCTTTTGTGTATCAACTTTATTGTAGTTTATAGCGTCTAGTGCTAAATCTACGTGCAATTCTCTTTTATTTCCCTGCGCATCCACACGATCAAAATCGTATAAACGATAGGTAATATCAGATGTTTGCTGAATTTCGGCAACAACCAATCCGGCGCCAATTGCGTGAACTGTTCCGGTTTCTAAAAAGAAAACATCTCCGGCTTTTGCCTTAACATCATCTAAAATAGAAACTAAACTATTATCGTGTAAATGTTTTAAATATTCTTCTTTACTTGAATTTTCTTTAAACCCTACGATAATTCTTGAATCAGTATCAGCCTGCATTACGTACCACATTTCAGTTTTCCCGAATGAATTGTGACGTTCTTTTGCTAATTTATCGTTTGGATGAACTTGTATCGAAAGATCTTCTCTGGCATC
Source organism: Flavobacterium sp. (assembly GCF_039595935.1). Taxonomy (NCBI): domain Bacteria; kingdom Pseudomonadati; phylum Bacteroidota; class Flavobacteriia; order Flavobacteriales; family Flavobacteriaceae; genus Flavobacterium; species Flavobacterium sp. The sequence goes on from NZ_JBCNKR010000005.1 coordinate 303,171, forward strand.
AAGATATTTAAAAAGTAACGGAAATTGCTTTCCAAAACGTTCGTAAACTCTTGTGCCCAAAATTTCATTTGGTGTTTCATTAATTAAATCCATTAATGATTTCCCTTTCAAATCTCCGTTGGCAACTGTACTTACATCACCTTCAACTGTAGATAATTCCCAGCTTTCTCCGGTAATTTTAGAAGTGATAGGTTTGTTTAATAATGTTTTTAGTTTTTCTCCACCCCAAATTCTTTCTTTCAGGATTGGTTCAAATTGAAGCGGATATAATTTTTCTGGTTTCATAATTTCTAAATTTCGGCTAATATCTATATTAATTAAACAATGATGTAATACTATTTTCTAAATCTATAATACTAATTCTTTTATTATTTCGAGTGCTTTCGGAATGTGTTTGGCTGCATTCATACTATCAAAAATATAAATAACCACTCCGTTTCTGTCAATAACATACGTTACTCTTCCCGGTAAAAGCCCGAAAAGGTTATTTTTCACACCAAAAAGATGTCTTAATCTTTTATCCTGATCAGAAAGTAAAATAAAAGGCAGATTGTGTTTGTTTGCAAATTTATGATGTGATTTTACACTATCAGCACTAATACCAATTACTTCGGCTCCTAAATCTTTAAAATCTTCATATTGGTCTCTAAAACTACAGGCTTCTGTTGTGCAGCCCGGAGTATTATCTTTTGGATAAAAATAAATCACCAATGGTTTTCGGCCTAAAACGCTCTGGCTTTCAAAAACTTCTCCGTGATTATCTTTCGCAGTAAAATTCGGAACTATATCTCCTATTTTTAATGACATTTATTATTCTCCTTTATAAGTTACAAAATTGCGTTCTGTTTCATAAAGCACGACTTCAAGATCAAAATCGGGCTGAATTCTTTTTCTAATTTTATTCCATATCACAACAGCAATATTTTCTGCAGTTGGATTCAAATCCTGAAATTCCGGAACATCCAGATTCAGGTTTTTGTGATCAAACGGAATTTCTACTTCTTCAAGTATAATATCCGCTAATACTTTCACATCTAAAACAAAACCAGTTTCCGGGTCAATTTTTCCTGTAACACTTACTGTTAAACCATAATTATGACCATGAAAATTAGGATTGTTGCATTTTCCAAAAACGGCATTGTTCTTTTCTAATGACCAATCCTTCCTATGTAATCGATGTGCAGCATTAAAATGTGCTTTTCTTGATATGGTTACTCTCATTTAGGTCTTTGGTTAGTTTGGGTTATAATTTATGGTCTTCGAGATAATGATCAAATTCATCAAAAATTATCTTAAACCAAACGGTATAAATTTCGGGCTGTTTTTCAATATCTGCTTTAACATCTTCAATACTCATCCATTTCCAGTCTTCTACTTCATCAGGATTTATAATTGGTTCTTCATTATAGTAACCAATCATAACATGATCGAGTTCATGTTCTGTTAAACCATTATCAAAAGGTGCTTTATAAATAAAATGAAACAACTCTTTCAATTCGGCCTTAAAGCCCATTTCTTCAAACAGTCTTCGGCTTCCTGCTTCGATATTGGTTTCGCCTTCACGCTGATGACTACAGCAGGTGTTTGTCCAGAGTAAAGGAGAATGGTATTTATGATGAGCACGCTGCTGCAGCATGATTTCGTTTTTATTATTCAAAATAAAAACCGAAAAAGCACGGTGCAATAGGGCTTTTTCATGTGCTTCTAATTTTGGCATTAAGCCAATCTGCTCATCGTTTTGATTAACTAATATTACGTTTTCTTCTGTCATAAGGCTTCTTGAGCAAACAAAAATACGAAAAAAGAAATGGCTTAAAAACGCTGCTATAAGTTTGTCAAAAGCTTACTCTAAACGTATTTTCCTATTTAATTGATTTGCAACACAATAATTCAAACCAAAATTAAAAGCTGTTAAAATTAAGACATAAAAACTACACTGCATTGTTTTACGTAACTAATAAAAAGTTAAAACATACTTAAATAAATCTCAATTGTAAGCCAGCCGACATTTCTGAGCAAAATCTCACCGTATCTTTGATCTATACATTAAAGCATTCAAAAACATATGAAATCTAAAAACTTAATTTTCAGCCTTTGCTTTCTGGTTCCACTATTTATTTTACAAGCTTGTGGACAAAACACAAAAAAACAACCTGCAAAAATGGTTCCTATGGAAAATAAAATCAGTAAACCCGGAAATCCTTATTATTCAAACACCGACACTACCAAATTAAACGTAAGCAATGCCGAATGGAAAAAAGTTCTTCCTGAGGATGTTTATGCTGTAATGCGTGAGGCAGATACAGAAAGACCTTTTACCGGAAAATACTGGAACACAGACGAAAAAGGAACGTATTACTGCGCTTCTTGTGGTAACCTGCTTTTCAGATCGACTGCCAAATTTTCGAGCAGCTGCGGCTGGCCAAGTTTCTTTGAGCAGGAAAACAAAAAAAGCATTGTTTTTAAAGAAGATAATTCACTTGGAATGGAAAGAACCGAAACACTTTGCGGGCGCTGCGGTGGACATTTAGGTCATATTTTTGATGATGGTCCTGAACCAACCGGAAAACGCTACTGCATGAATTCGATTGCTCTTGATTTTATTCCTGATAATAAATAATATAAAAATGAAAAATATACTTTTAATCTGTCTTTTTGCTTTATCAGCAAGCGGATTTTCTCAAAACAAAAAACCAAATTTAGAAACTATAACTCTTGGCGGCGGCTGTTATTGGTGTGTTGAAGCCGTATATGAAAATCTTGACGGAGTAAAATCTGTGGTTTCAGGATTTTCAGGAGGAAAAACGGTAGATCCTTCTTATGAAGATGTCTGTACCGGAACAACCGGACATGCCGAAGTGGTTCAGATTACATACGACAAAAACGTAACTGACATTAACGAAATCTTTAAAGTATTTTTTACCGTTCACGATCCAACAACTTTAAACCGTCAGGGCGCTGATGTTGGAACACAGTATCGTTCTGTAATTTTTTACAAAAATGCCGAACAGAAAAAAGCTGCAGAAAGCATTATTGCAGAATTAAATAAAGCTAAAGTTTACAACAATCCGATTGTAACGAAAGTTGAGCCTTTTAGAGTTTTTTATAAAGCTGAAGATTATCATCAGAATTATTATGCAAACAACAAAAACCAGCCGTATTGCAAAATGGTAATTCAGCCGAAATTAGAAAAATTCGAAAAAGTCTTTAAAGACAAACTCAAAAAGAAATAAGAAATAAAAAAGGGAAATGAGCTAATTCATTTCCCTTTTTGTTTGCCCGAACTTTGTCAAAGTTTTAAACTTTGACAAAGCTGACTAGCTTAAAATTATTGCTTAGTCACTTTTTTAAATCGCATTACCGGTACGTCTTTATGGATTAAATTCAATTTTCCGTCTTTATCAACAGTATAACTGGTAACGTTTTTTATTTGTTTTAAAAATTCCTGCTCTCCTCCGCCTTCACAAAACATCATCGTAGTTGGACCTGCTTCTCCAAAAGTCAAAGAATTTCCTTTTAAAGTATAAGGCGCGCTATAACCATTACATCCATTATTACCATAAACCCTAGTTTCTTTTTGATCAAAAGTGAGCTGTGGTTTTTTATTTGGGTACAATCCTTCAAAAGCAATTCTTGGTCCAGAAATATATTCTAATTCCCAAGTTGTACCATATAGACCGCCTGAATTTTTAGTTTCTTTTGTCGCCATACAGGAAGCAAATAATAGAGTTAAAACTGAAACGACTGCAAGTGTGTATTTTTTCATAAAAATGCATTTTTAGAGATTAATGTAATTTGTTATTTGAAGATTATATTATTCAGTAAAGATTCCCTTCTCAATATTTATGCCCAATTATTCAATTTTTCAAAAATACTATTCCTCAATAATTACCTAAAATTTCACTGTAAACTTAGATTTTGTGATCTCTAAGTTACACTATTTTACTCAAAATACTACAAATCAAAAACTTAAATCAAAACAGCTGATCGCATTTTTTTTGTAATTTGCATGCAATAAAAAACCAAAAATCATCAAATAAAAAACCAAAAAAATGAAGCAGTTTCTATTAATACTTGCATTCTTAGCCGGTATTTCTCAAATTCATTCTCAAGAAAACCTTCCAACAGATTATCTTTCAAAAGAATTTCACAAAGGTCGACGTGAAGCTTTCAGAAATTTAATGCCTGCCAATTCTGTAGCTGTTATTTTTTCTTATCCTGAAAGAGTTTTCTCAAAAGATGTTAATTATAATTACCACGCAAATCCAGACATGTATTATTTAGCAGGTTATAAAGAACCTGATGCAGTTTTACTAATTTTTAAAGAAGAACAAGGAACTGAAAAATACAATGAAGTTCTTTTTGTACGAGAAAGAAATGCTACCAGAGAAATGTGGACAGGAAGACGTCTGGGTGTTGAAGGAACAAAATCTAAACTTGGTTTTACAACTGTTTTTAACGGAAAAGAGTTTGCCAATTTTGCTGTCGATTTTAAAAAATTCGATAAAATTATTTATGACAAAATCCCAACTGATATTGCAGCGAGCAATAACATTGACAACTTATATTCTTTAGTACAATCTTTTAAAACTAAAGCAGAAATTACAAAAGAAAACGAGGCTTCGGTAGATTTATTCACCAACATTACAAACTCTCTTCGCGAAATAAAAACTCCGGAAGAATTAGTATTAATGCGTAAAACCGTAAAACTTTCATGCATTGCACACAACGAAGTAATGAAAGCAGTTGGTCCTGATATGAGCGAAAATGATGCTGACGGAATTCACGCATACGTTCACAGACATTATGGTGCAGAAGACGAAGGTTATCCGCCAATTGTAGGAGCTGGAGCAAATGGCTGTATTTTACATTATAATGACAACAACGCTACAAAAATCGACAATCAATTATTGTTAATGGATGTAGGTTCTGAATATCACGGTTATTCTGCAGACGTTACCAGAACAATTCCGGCAAACGGCAAATTTACCGAAGAACAAAAAGCCATTTATCAAATTGTTTACGAAGCTCAGGAAGAAGTTTTTAAACTTTGTAAAGAAGGAACTCCTATTCAGGATTTAAATAAAAGATCTCGAGAAGTGGTTGCGGCTGGATTAATAAAATTAGGAATCATTACAGATCCTAAAGATGCCAGAATCTATTATCCGCACGGCTGTTCTCATTTTCTTGGTTTAGATGTTCACGACAAAGGAAATTACATGGGAACATTAAAAGAAAACATGATCCTGACGGTTGAACCTGGAATTTACATTCCGGCAAACAGTAAATGTGATAAAAAATGGTGGAATATTGGTGTTCGTATCGAAGATGATATCTTAATGAAAAAAGATTCTTATGAAAATCTTTCCGAAGAATCTCCAAGAAAATGGCAGGATATCGAAGCTTTAGCAAAACAAAAAAGTACATTTAACGAAATGAAATTTCCTAAAATATAATTTGCTTTTTGCCACAGATTAAAAGGATTATTAAGATTTTTTAAAATGAAATAATCTGCGAAAATCTTTTAATCTGTGGCAAAAAACCAACAACAAAAAGCCTCATTTAATTATTTAAGTGAGGCTTTTTCTTTGATTTTTCCCGTACTTTGTATTCTAAAAAATTAAAAAAATGAAAGCACTTACCTTCTCTACTTTTGGAGATTCAAATGTTTTAGAATATATCGAAATCCCTAATCCGCAATTAAAAAGCGATGAAATTTTAGTCGAAATGAAAGCCATCGGACTAAATTTTGCAGACGTTTACCGCCGAAAAGGAAATTATCACCTAAAAGGAAATCCGCCTTTTATAGCTGGTTATGAAGGCGCCGGAATTGTTGTCGATGCCAATAATCACCCTGAATATAAAGTAGGAGACCGCGTGGCTTTTGCCGATGTTCCGTTTGCTAATGCCGAATTAGTTGCCGTTAACACAAATCATGTTCTTCCCTTACCTCAAGCTATTTCTTTTGAAACTGCCGCATCGGTTTTATTACAAGGCTTAACGGCTCATTATCTGGCAACTGACAGCCATAAAACCTTAAAAGGAGAAACTGTTTTAATTCATGCAGTTGCTGGCGGAGTTGGACAGATCTTAACTCAAATCAGTAAACTTTTAGGTGCGAATGTTATTGGTTTAACTTCATCTGCTGAAAAAGCTAAAATTGGATTTGAACAAGGTGCTGACCATGTGTTTCTGTATAACGACGACTGGAAATCGCAGGTTTTTGATGTCGTATCAAAAGGTGTTGATGTAGCTTATGACAGTATTGGAAGCACTTTAAAAGATAGTTTTGAAGTTACAAAAGAATGCGGGCAAGTTGTTTTCTTCGGAATGGCGGGCGGCGATCCGGAACCTGTAGATCCAAGAATGTTAATGGACGGTTCGAAAACCTTAACCGGAGGCGATTTATGGAGTTATTTAAATTCTAAAGAAGAAAGAATTAAACGCGCTGCGCAATTATTCAATTGGATTATCGAAGGAAAAATCAAACTTTCTGAACCAACATCTTTCAAATTATCCGAAGGAAAATTGGCACACGATTATCTGGAAAGCAGAAAAAGCACTGGAAAGATTATTTTGATTCCGTAATAATCTGGACGTGCCACCAATAAAAAAAGGGACTGACTATGCAAACCGCTTAGTCGCCCCTTTTTTATTGCTGTCGGGCTATCCGCGCTACTTCGGTAGCCTGCTCCTATCCCTCACGCAAAATATATTGTGTACAAGTGTAGTCCTTACGGGACATTTTTCCATTTCACATTATATAAGTTCTACCGATATTTAACTCCTAACGGAGTTCATCTAGAAAAGCTAATTTCATTTAAAAATCTCATAGAAATTTAAAATTAATCTACTCTCACTCAACAATATCTAGTAGATATTATATGTTAATATACTCACAATCAACATATCTCGTAGAGATTTCATATCGGTAGAAAAAAAAAGACACAATACACATTTGTCCCGTGGGACTATACAGATCACAAAATTCTACAATTTATCAATCTCAATTTTAGTCAATTCAGACAATTCTAAAATCCTGTCAACGTCATTTTTATTGGCCACAAAAAACAAATAATTATCACCTTTTGTATCATAACTCATCAACTCAAAGCCTCGTTTTTCTAATGCTGATTGAATGTACGGAAACAAATCATGACTATAAGTTTCTTCTGGATATTCAAAATTAAAATCCTCACCAATCATTTCCGAAATGAAATATTCAGCATCTTCGGGATTAAATTTCCAATCGCTGTTCCAGGCATTTACACTTTCGAAGAGATCAAAATGTCCTTCAATAATTTCGTGATATTCTTTTGTTTCCTTTTGATAGTTTTTTAAAAGCTTTTTTGACTGCGTTTTCAATTCCTTTTCTTCGGCATTTCCTCTGGAAACTAAGTTTATAAACTCTTCAAAAGTTTTTGCAGTAACTTCTTCAGTTTCTGTTAAATTTCCTAACGAAGGAAGTTCTATAGTTTGAGGAATTTCTATATTTAAATATTGACAGATCCCTTGCAAAACCAATTTAAAATCTCTAACTCCAATTTCCTGACTTTCATTTTTTGGATTATTTATATCTAAAAGTTCGCTCTCCAGAAGTCCTTTTGTGTAATCGAAGAAATAGCTTCCAGAATACAGGATCCTAAAATCGTTTATTTGCAAACTATTATTTGTACAGCAAAAAAAGATAATGAAGTTTTTTATTGCGCGTTTAAAAACCTTTTTTTCGTCAGCCGTTGGCTCTGAATAAAACTGAATATGTATAAAATCATATTCTAAACCTTCCTGAATCATTTCATCAGAAAGAATACCAATATTCATCTTTTTATAAAGCTCATTTAAAACTTCATAAGAATTATTAAAACCTGCTTTTTTAATTTCTGCCTGAGCTTGTTCATGATCTAAAGATCCTGGAAAATAAAATAAATTAACGAAAACATTATCCTGAATTCCTTTTACTTTAAATTCAAGATTGGATTTCTCATTATATAAATACGAATATATGGGATCAATAACATCAAAAGATAGTATTGATTTTGGATCGTTATTTTTATTAAATAAATTGGAGAAAAAGTTTTTCATTGGGCCTGTAATTATTAAAACTAAATATATTACAAATTTTAATAATCAGAAAACCAAATCAACAAATCACTTCAAAGATTCTGCAATCATTAAGGCACATTTTTCACCATCAATCGCTGCAGAAATAATTCCGCCCGCATAACCTGCGCCTTCTCCGCATGGATACAATCCTTTTACCTGAAGATGTTCTAAAGTTAACGGATCTCTCGGAATTCTAACCGGTGAAGAAGTTCTGCTTTCTGGTGCGTGCAAAATAGCTTCATTGGTTAAATATCCGCGCATTGATTTTCCAAAATCCTGAAATCCCTGACGCATAATCTGCGTTAAAAACCCTGGAAAAACCTGTCCCAATTCAACCGAAGTTGTTCCCGGAACATAAGATGTTTTTGGAATATCTGCTGAAACTTTGCTTTTAGTAAAATCGATCATTCTTTGTGCCGGAACTTTTTGAGTTTGTCCAGCTAAATGCCACGCTTTTTGTTCGATACTTTTTTGAAATTCCATTCCGGCCAGAGCTCCGAATTTTGCAAAAGGTTTAAAATCTTCTAATTTCAATTCGACAACAATTCCAGAATTTGCCGTACTCTGATCACGTTTTGATGGCGACCAGCCGTTTGTAACTACTTCGCCCGGACTTGTCGCACAAGGCGCAATTACACCTCCCGGACACATACAGAACGAATACATTCCGCGGCCGTTAACTTGTTTTACTATAGAATATGGCGCTGGAGGCAAATGTTCTCCACGGAAATCACAACTGTATTGAATGCTGTCTATTAATTCCTGAGAATGTTCTGCACGAACTCCTAAAGCAAAAGGTTTTGCTTCTATTAAAATTTTCTTTTTATCTAATAATTCGAAAATATCACGTGCAGAATGTCCGGTTGCCAAAATCAGTTTATTAGCATGAATTTTATCTCCGTTTTGGGTTACGATTCCTTCAACTTCATTATTTTTCACCAAAATATCCGTAACTCTGGTATCAAATAAAACCTGACCGCCAAATTCGATTATTTTGTTTCGGATATCTTCAATAATTTTCGGAAGTTTATTGGTTCCGATATGCGGATGCGCTTCAACCAAAATATCTTCTGAAGCTCCAAAAGCAACTAAAAGTTCTAAAATTCGGGTTACATCACCGCGTTTTTTAGAACGCGTATATAATTTCCCGTCAGAATAAGTTCCGGCTCCGCCTTCACCAAAACAATAATTAGAATCTTCGTTTACAATATGTTCTCTGTTAATTGCTTTTAAATCACGTCGGCGGCCGCGAACGTCTTTTCCGCGTTCTAAAACAATTGGTTTTAAACCTAATTCTATTAATTGTAAGGCAGCAAAAAGACCAGCTGGACCTGCTCCAACCACAATAACCTCTTGTGCATTGGAAACATTTTTATAATTAGGAAGTTCAATTTTGGTTTCCTTAAAAGGTTCGCCCTTTAAATATATAAGAACTTTCAAATTTATTTTAATCGCTTTCTGACGTGCATCTATCGAGCGTTTTAAAATCGAAACGTGCTGAATTTCCTGAGCAGAAACTTTAATCTGCTTAGACAAATGGTCTTTTAGCAATGATTCGTTTGCAGCAATTTCTGGTGTAACCTGAAGTAAAAGTTCTTTTGGCATTTTTTTGTTTTTATTCTATTAGCTTTTCTTTCTATGAAAAGAAGATGCAAAAGTACTATTTTGAAATGAGATTTTATATTTACTGTAAAATTTGCCCACAGATTTGCACAGATCTAAACAGATATATAGTTTTTTTTAGCCACAGATTATTTGGATTAAAAGGATTTCTTGAAGAACAGTTTAAAAAACTTAGAATCTTAGCGTCTCAGAACCTAAGAACCTTTTTAAAAAAGACTTTGTACCTTTGCCACTCTGAACCTTTGCACCTTTAAAAAAAATGTCTAGAAAAATAAAACTGATTTGGGATTTTCGCGGTCCGGCTTCTGCTAAAACAGCAGAACATCACGAAATTCATCTAAAAGAATATATTGTAATCGAGAAGTTACCTTTGAATATCACAGGTTTTAATATCATTAACGAGATGCACGCTATCGCTTTTATGGTCGTAACCGATGAAAATATGATTCAGGTAAGAGATGCTTTGAAACCGCATCGTGGAGAAATTTATACTGAGTAAGATGTGAAATGAAAAATGTGAGATGTTTGTATCGAAAATACCATTTTACATCTCACATTTAACTTATAACTAATTAGCTACTTCACTAATAAACTTAATACGCATTAAACGTAATTCGTCAATATCATAATCACCGTCGAATTCTTTTAAGGCATCTTCGATTTTATCAGATTCTGATTCCATGAAGTAATCGTGAATTTCTTCCTGCTGATCGTCGTCTAAAATATCATCCAGCCAGTATTTGATATTTAATTTAGTTCCTGAATATACGATCTGTTCCATTTCTTTGATTAAAGCATCCATCGTTAAACCTTTTGCAGAAGCAATATCATTTAATGGTAATTTCCTGTCGATATTCTGGATAATGTATAGTTTGTTGGCAGAGTTTACTCCAGTCGATTTTACAACCAGATCATCCGGACGGATAATATCGTTATCTTCAACATAACGGCTTATTAAGGCTACAAACTCGCTTCCGTACTTTTTTGCTTTTCCTTCACCTACACCGTGAATGTTGTATAATTCCTGTATGGTTATCGGATATTTTAAAGCCATATCTTCGAGTGAAGGATCCTGGAAAACCACAAACGGCGGAACTCCCAGTTTTTTGGCTACTTTTTTACGAAGTTCACGTAGCATTCCGGTTAAAACTTCATCAGCAGTACCAGATGATTTTCCTCCTGTTACAATAGTTTCATCATCGGCTTCTGTGTATTCATGATCTTCAGACATCATAAATGAAACTGGGTTCTTGATAAAATCTAAACCTTGTTGTGTAATTTTTATGACCCCGTAAGTTTCTATGTCTTTTGAAAGATAACCTGTTACTAAAACTTGTCTTAATAAGGCCATCCAATATTTTTCGTCGTGGTCTGAACCCGATCCAAAATAAGACTGAATATCTGTTTTGTGTGCTTTAATAACAGCATTTACGCGACCAATTAAAGTAAACACAATTTCTTTTGACTTATAAATATGTTTGGTATCGCGAACAATTTCCAGAAGTTTAACGACCTGATCTTTGGCTTCAACTTTATGTTTCGGATTACGAACGTTGTCGTCCATATCTGCACCTTCGCCTGTTTCGCTGTCAAATTCTTCTCCGAAATAATGAAGAAGGAATTTTCTACGTGACATTGAGGTTTCGGCGTAAGCCACAACTTCCTGCAAAAGAGCAAATCCAATTTCCTGTTCGGCAACTGGTTTACCAGACATGAATTTTTCCAGTTTCTCTACATCTTTATAGGAGTAATACGCTAAGCAATGTCCTTCTCCTCCATCACGACCGGCACGGCCTGTTTCCTGATAGTAACTTTCTAATGATTTTGGAATATCATGGTGAATTACAAAACGAACATCTGGTTTATCGATTCCCATTCCGAAAGCGATTGTTGCCACAACAACATCAACATCTTCCATCAAAAACATATCCTGATGTTTTGCACGGGTTTTGGCATCGAGACCTGCATGGTAAGGCACAGCACTGATTCCGTTTACTTGTAAAACTTCGGCAACTGATTCGACCTTTTTACGGCTTAAACAGTAGATAATTCCTGATTTTCCTTTATGCTGTTTTATAAATCGAATTATATCCGATTCAATACTTTTTGTTTTGGTACGTACTTCGTAATATAAATTAGGCCTGTTGAAAGATGCTTTGAAAGTACTCGCATCAGACATGTCTAAGTTTTTCAGAATATCTTCCTGAACTTTTGGAGTTGCAGTAGCAGTAAGTCCAATAATAGGCACTTTACCTAATTGTTTAATTATAGTTCTCAGGTTTCTGTATTCAGGTCTAAAATCATGCCCCCATTCTGAAATACAGTGAGCCTCATCTATGGCAACAAACGAAATAGGAACACTTTGCAGGAAAGCAACATATTCCTCTTTTGTTAAAGATTCGGGCGCAACATACAAAAGCTTCGTTACACCTGAACTAATATCTTTTTTAACCTGAGCAATTTCTGTTTTGGTAAGAGAGGAATTCAACACATGTGCAATTCCGTTTTCTGATGAAAGGCTTCGAATGGCATCAACCTGGTTTTTCATCAAAGCAATCAGAGGAGAAACAACAATGGCTGTTCCGTCCTGAATTAAAGCGGGTAATTGATAACAAAGAGACTTCCCGCCGCCAGTAGGCATAATTACGAAAGTATTCTTTTTATCTAAAATACTCGTAATGACTTGCTCTTGCAAGCCTTTAAATTGGCTAAAGCCGAAATACTTCTTTAATTCCTTGTGTATTTCAATTTCGTTTGAATTCATTCTTTATTTAAATGGATATTTTTGTATAAATTTGCAACATATAAAGATACAACTTTCTTTTATACATACAAATTTTAAATATTCTGTTTTGATTACAAAAGAAAATATACTGGCAATAGCCAAAAAAACAATACTCTCTGAAAGTGAAGCAATTACAAAACTAATTGATTTTCTGGATGAAAATTTCTTCGAAGCAGTCCAGCGTATTTACGAAACTAAAGGCCGATTGATCGTTACAGGAATTGGAAAAAGTGCCATCATTGCTCAAAAAATGACCGCCACTTTTAACTCTACCGGAACACCTTCAATGTTTCTGCATGCAGCAGAAGCCATTCATGGCGATTTAGGAATGATACAAAATGATGATGTTATTATCTGCATTTCAAAAAGCGGAAACAGCCCTGAAATAAAAGTCTTAGTTCCGTTATTAAAACGTTTTGGAAACACCTTAATTGCGATTACCGGAAATGTAACTTCATTTCTTGCAAAAGGCTCTGATTATGTTTTAAATACAACTGTTGATACAGAGGCCTGCCCTATTAATTTAGCACCAACAAACAGCACTACAGCTCAACTTGTTATGGGAGATGCTTTAGCTGTCTGCCTTATGGAAATGCGCGATTTTAAACCAGAAGATTTTGCGGTTTATCATCCCGGAGGTGCTTTGGGCAAAAAATTATTGCTTCGAGTAAAAGACATGATCGAACATTCTTTAAAACCAGCCGTTACACCAGATACTTCAATCAAAAAAGCAATTTTTGAAATTTCTGAAAAAAGATTAGGTGTTACTGCTGTAATTGAAGACAATAAAATTATCGGAATTATTACAGATGGAGACATCCGACGAATGCTAAATGACGTAGATACTATTGCGAATTTGACTGCAAAAGACATTATGTCTAAAAATCCAAAAGTAGTTTCGTCTGAAACTATGGCTGTTGATGCTTTAAATATTTTAGAAGATTTCTCTATAACTCAGTTAATTGTTGCTGACGAAGGAGAATATAAAGGAGTTTTACATTTACATGACATTTTAAAAGAAGGAATCGTATAATGGCAAAGAAAAACCTTGGCGAGATGTCATTTTTAGACCATCTTGAAGAACTTAGATGGTTGTTAGTTAGAAGTACAATTGCAATATGTATTATGGCATTTGTTACTTATTTTGTTAGTGATTATTTATTTGATCAAATTATTTTAGGCCCTACAAGACCAACTTTTTTTACTTATGTATGGTTTTGTGATTTATCACACCAGCTTGGTTTTGCAGACAGTATTTGTATTACGGAACTAAATTTCATTATTCAAAATACTGAAATGGAAGGACAAGTAAATATATTTGTCTGGATGTGTCTATTGGCCGGTTTTATATTAAGTTTCCCTTATATTTTATGGGAAGTCTGGAAATTTATCAGTCCGGCTTTGTATGAAAAAGAAAGAAAAAATGCTAAGATTTTTATTTTTACCTCTTCGCTGCTTTTCTTTTTAGGAGTAATATTCGGCTACTATGTAGTAATACCAATGTCGGTAAACTTCGTTGCTACTTTTTCTATTAGTGAAATGGTAGTCAATCAGTTTACTTTAGACTCTTATATGGGAATGGTAAAAACGAGTATTGTGGCCAGCGGATTGTTTTTTGAACTTCCTATAATTATTTACTTCTTAACCAAATTAGGATTAGTAACGCCTCAATTTTTAAGAAAGTACTGGAAATATGCTGTTGTAATTATTTTAATTATTGCTGCAATTGTAACTCCTCCAGATGTTGTGAGCCAGACTATTGTAGCTATCCCAATGTTAATTATCTACGAAATCAGTATTTGGATTTCGAAGGTTGTATATAAAAATAAACAAAAAGAAAATGTCTGATTTAATTCAAGAATTTAACGACTATCGTTCTAAAATGAACGAAAAATTATTGGCTGACAATAACAAAATTGTAAAGCGAATTTTTAATCTTGACACTAATGCTTACGCAGAAGGTGCACTGGATGTAAAAACAAAAGAACTTTTAGGTTTAGTTGCTTCAACTGTTTTGCGTTGCGACGACTGCGTAAAATACCATTTGGAAACAAGTTATAAAGAAGGTGTTTCTAAAGAAGAAATGATGGAAGCTATGGGAATTGCAACTCTTGTGGGAGGAACAATCGTAATTCCGCATTTAAGAAGAGCTTACGAATTCTGGGAAGCACTAGAAGAAGCTGGAAATAAATAATTGTTAATACGTTTAACTGTTGAATCGTTTATTCGTTAATTTGCAGCGAATAAACGATTTATCGATTAAACGATTAAACTTAAAAAATGAAATTAAGAGCCGATAATTTAATCAAAACATACAAAGGCCGAAGTGTTGTAAAAGGAATTTCTGTAGAAGTAAATCAGGGAGAAATCGTTGGGCTTTTAGGTCCAAATGGTGCCGGAAAAACAACTTCTTTTTACATGATTGTAGGTTTGGTAAAACCAAATTCAGGAAACATTTATCTTGATGATTTGAATATTACCGATTATCCTATGTACAAACGTGCACAACAAGGAATTGGTTATCTGGCACAAGAAGCTTCTGTTTTTAGAAAATTAAGTATTGAAGATAATATTTTAAGCGTTTTACAATTAACCAAACTTTCAAAAGAAGCTCAAATTGCTAAAATGGAAAGTTTGATTGAAGAATTCAGCTTAGAACATATTCGAACTAACCGCGGAGATTTACTTTCTGGAGGTGAGCGCCGTCGTACGGAGATTGCACGTGCATTGGCAACCGACCCAAAATTCATTTTATTGGATGAGCCTTTTGCGGGAGTTGACCCGGTTGCGGTTGAAGATATTCAGAGAATTGTAGCTCAGTTAAAAAATAAAAATATCGGTATCTTAATTACCGATCACAACGTTCAGGAAACTTTAGCTATCACAGATAAAACATATTTAATGTTTGAAGGAGGAATCCTGAAAGCGGGAGTTCCGGAAGAATTGGTTGAAGATGAAATGGTGCGCCGTGTTTATCTTGGACAAAACTTCGAACTTCGTAAAAAGAAACTGGAGTTTTAAAAAGGTTATATGTGAATGGTAAAAAGTGAAATGTAAATTGCTTTTTACCATTTTTCATTTCACATCTCACTTTTTACATCTCACTTTTCACATCTTACTCTACAGTAATAAACTGCAGCTGCTCAATATCACCATTATAGATATTCACATCAACACGATGTTTTATTCCCGGCAGAGAAGCTTTTTCTGTAAATTGCCAAAACAGCCAGTCATCTTCGATTTTTTCTCTGTAGAAATTATAATTGGCTATCCAAAACAAATATTCTCCGAATTCTTCTTTTAGAAAATCAGAATAATATCTTTCTCCTGAATAAATAATAGGGCGAACCTGATAATGTTTCTCAACTTTAGTTAACCAACGTTTTAAACCTTTTTTCAAACTGTCTAAAGGCTGATTTTTAGGTAATTTTTCAATATCTAAAACCGGAGGTAAATCGCCTTTTTGCAATTTTACGGTTTTAATAAAAAGATTGGCCTGCTCAATAGAATTTTCGTTCGGACGATAATAGTGATAAGCTCCGCGAATAATTTTATTTTCTTTCGCGCCTGCCCAATTACGTTTAAACTGTCCATCAACACGATCGTTTCCGGCCGTTGCACGAATAAAAACAAACTGTACAGGATATTTTTCGTCTAAAATTTCAACCTCATCCCAATCCACTTTTCCCTGAAATTCAGAAACATCGATTCCAACAACTTTTCCTTTATGATTTTCGAGAACACGAATATTTCGTACATCAGATAAATGCTTATCTACCTCATCCTCATCCAGAACTTTCTCTGATCTAAATCCGAGATAATAAGCTAATCCTTTACGATAATGATATACAATTCCGACAAATAAAAGCGAGAAGAATATTAGCAGCAGCCCCCGAAAAAGCTTGCTTAGAAAAGATCTTCCTGCAGGTTTTCTTGAATATGTTTTACGATAAGTCGTTTTTCTTGCCATTACAATAGAACTACTTTTTCTTCAGAAATAAATTATTTATGATTGACAACAACACATAAAAAGTGATAATTAAAGGAATTGCGCCAAAATGAAACAATAAAAGTAAAACGAATGAAATTGTCAAAAACACAATTTGTAACGCATTATCCTTTAAATTAAACTTCTTAAATTTTAAAGAAAACAAAGGAATTTCGGCATTCATGATATAAGCACTACATAACGTAATTACTAATAAAACCCATTGATTTGTTAAGATTTCAAGTAACACCAATGAATCTGAGAACTTCAGAACCAATGGAAGACTCATCATGAAAAGTGAATTTGCCGGAGTTGGCAAACCAATGAATGAATCTGTCTGGCGAGTATCTATATTAAAGTTAGCCAGTCTGTAGCAAGAACCTAAAGTTACGATAAATCCTAAAAAAGGAATAAAAGGATTTGTTCCTAATTCGTGAGCACTATTGTTAAACAAGGTATACATTACATAACCTGGCGCAACTCCGCTCGTAACCATATCTGCCAATGAATCCAGCTGTAAACCAAGCGGACTTGAAACTTTGAATAATCTGGCAAAGAAACCATCAAAAAAATCAAAAAAGATTCCAAGGCAAACCATGTAAAAAGCCATTTCATAATCGGCTTTCGAAACAAAAACTATTGCAATACAGCCGCAAAAAAGGTTTATTAAAGTAATTAAATTCGGAATGTGTTTTTTGATATTCATGTTTTATAAATTTTGATAATCTCGGAGAACAAATTTAGCATAATAAGTACATGAAAAACGTGTTTTAGAAATTGTTTTTTAATAGAAATTCTGAGTTTGGTATTATTTCTAAAAAGGAAGAAATTAGATGAGTAAAATATTCTATTTTTGGTAAAAATTAAGATTAGGCCTGTGCCTGCAAAAAATTAGCTTTTGAAAAAACTTTTTGCATTTTTATTATTTTGGAGTTTTGCTTCGCAATATGGCCAAACTGTTCGAAAATATTCGAATGAGTTTATGAATATTGGTGTCGATGCCGCTGCATTGGGAATGTCGAGTGCTGTTACTTCATCTACCAATGATGTAAACGCTGTATATTGGAATCCAGCCGGATTGACTAATCTAGAAGACCATCAGCTTTCGCTAATGCATGCCAGTTATTTTGCCAATATTGCGCAATATGATTTTATTGGTTATGCCAGTCCGATTGACGATCGAAGTGCCTGGGGAATTTCGATGATTCGTTTTGGAGTCGATGATATTATGGACACGACTCAGTTAATCGATAGTCAGGGAAATATTGACTACAATCGAATTAAACTATTTTCTACTGCCGATTATGGTTTTACTTTTTCGTATGCGAGAAAGCTTCCAATAGAAGGTTTTCAATATGGTGTAAATGCAAAAATTATCCGAAGAGTTATTGGAAAATTTGCTAATTCATGGGGTTTTGGTTTTGATCTTGGGCTTCAGTTTCAACACAATGACTGGAAATTCGGATTGATGCTTCGGGACATTACTACAACTTATAATGTCTGGAATATTGATGAAGAGGAATATGAAAAAATTGCCAACGCGATTCCGGGAGAAAACAACGAATTACCAGAAAGTACTGAAATTACTTTACCAAAAGCACAATTAGGCGTTTCAAGAAAATTTGAATTTCATGGCGATTACAGTCTTTTAGCAGCCGGAAATTTGAATATGCGTTTTGAGCAGACTAATGATATTATTTCATCGAAAGCAGTAAGTATTGATCCTGCGATTGGTTTTGAATTTGGTTATACTGATCTTGTTTTTTTAAGAGCCGGAGCCGGAAACTTTCAAAATGTTACGCAATTGGATAATACTGATAAATTGAGTTTCCAACCGAATATTGGTCTTGGTTTTAAATACAAAGGCATTCAGGTTGATTATGCTTTAACGGATTTAGGAAATCAAAGTGCAGCTTTATATTCGAATATCTTTTCTATAAAAGTCGATCTCGGTATTTTTAGATAATAATTATAAACCCTTCTAAACTTCTTAAAAATTTTAAATTATGAAAAAAGTCCTTTTACAAAAAACACTTTTTAGTTTATTATTAATGAGTTTTGCGATTGGATTTAGTCAAAATATACCATTGTCTAAATATGCTAAAATAAGCGTTATTACCTGCGGATTAGGAAATGAAACGTATTCTTATTTTGGACATACGGCTATTCGTGTTGCAGACCCGATAAACAATCTTGATGTAGTTTATAATTATGGGGCTTTTGATTTTAGAACGCAAAATTTTGTGGCAAAATTTGCAAAAGGTGATCTGCAGTATTTTGTAGTAGCTCATTCTTTTCCAGATTTCATAAATGATTATACCTACGAAAAGAGAAGTGTTTTTGAGCAGGAATTGCTTCTTTCAGAAGAATTAAAACAAAAGCTTTTTGACAAATTAAATGCCGTTTTAATGTCTGATGAACGCTATTATACCTACAAGTTTATTGATAAAAACTGTACATCGATGGTTGTTGATGTTGTCAACTCTACTTTAGGAGGAAATGTAATTATTAAAAAAGAAGATACTGACAAAACATATCGTTCTGTTTTGTTTCCTTATTTTAAAGGGCATTTTTACGATCAATTAGGTACCAGTATTATTTTTGGAACCAAAGTTGATCAATTGGCAACCAGAATCTTTTTGCCTTTTGAATTAAAGAATAGTTTAGATGAAACAACTTTTCAAGGTCATCTTTTAGCAGGTAAAAGCAAAACACTTTTAAATTTTGAAAAAGAAACACCAACTTCGTGGTGGAATAACATTTATACCTATCTTTTTATTTTAGGATTTGTTGTTCTGGTTCACAATAAAATTGTAGACAAAATCTATTTATTGATTTTATCTTTAATGGGAGTATTTTTTGTTTCGGTTGGATTTTATTCATTTCACCAAGAACTGGCAATGAATTACAATGTGTTCTTATTTAGTCCGCTTTTGTTGATTTTGCTTTTCTTTTCAATCATCAAAAACAAAAAATGGACTTATCGATTTGCTGTTTTACATTTAATTTTACTAATAGGTTACAGCATTTTTATGATCAATAAAGCTCACTTTTTAATTGTGCTTCCAATGATTATCACTAGCGGTTTTGTTTTGGTAAGAGTCGCGATACGAAATAAAAAACCTATTCCGATAATTATTTAAAATTATTGTCCGCGGTAGAATAAAACTGTTGTTATTGTTTTAAAAGTAATACTCAAATCTAGAAAAACACTTCGGTGTTTTATATAGTAAAGATCATATTGCAATTTTATCAGACTCTCTTCTATTGATTCTCCATAAGAATAGTTTACCTGAGCCCAGCCTGTAAGTCCCGGTTTTACAACATGACGTGTTTCATAAAAAGGCATTACTTTGGCAATTTCTTCAACAAAAAAGGGCCTTTCCGGTCTTGGTCCAATAACAGCCATGTCTCCTTTTAAAACATTATAAAACTGCGGTAATTCGTCGATTCTTGATTTACGCATGAATTTACCGAGCGGCGTTATCCTTTTATCATTAAAAACGGCAAATACAGCACCATTAGTTTCAGAAGCTTCGATCATGGTTCTGAATTTATAAATTTTAAAAACCTTACCATTTTTTCCAACTCTATCCTGCGTATAAAACATACTTCCTTTATTTGCGAAAAGATTTCCAATAAAAATAAACGGAATTAAAACGACACAGATTATCAAACCTGAAACAGAAAATATAAGTTCTATAAAACGTATTAAAAACAAATACAACTTGTTATTATTACTCCTGCTGAAAGGGAAAAAACGATAAAAATCACGAGCTATATATTGCACCGGAATTCGCTGGGTTTTGCTTTCGTAAACCTGTGTGTATTCTCTAATGATATTTCCAGATTCTAATAAATGAAGTAATTGCTGATATAAATCTGCTGTGATTCCGTCCGTTTTTTGAGAAGCAATTACGATTTCTGAAACATAGTTCTTAGCTACAAAATCTTCTAATTCATTTTTATCAATTTCTTTAACATAATGAAAATCCAGATTAAAAGCTGAAGCTGAATCAGAATTAACAAATCCGATAATTTTATAATGCGGGTCAACATTTTCAAGTCCCAGAACCAATTCTTCAACCTGATCCTGATCACATATTAAAACCACGCTTTGTGAAAAACGATGTGATGCTAAGAAAATAGCATAAAAAAACCGCCACATTAATACTGTAAATAGTAATGTGAGGTAAAAAATTAATATTACTAATCGCTGCTTTGGTAATTCTGGCGACAAAACCGGTGTAAGAAGATATACTAAAACCGTTACAGATACTGCAAGTACAACACTTTTAAGAATTTGAAACTGATTACTAGCTACCTGCAGATTATACATTTCGAAAATTACCCCAAAAATATAGAGATAACCAATAAGAATTAAAGGTCTATAAATGGTTTCTATTTCGAAAGCAAAATAGTGGTAATTGAAAAAGCTATTTAAAAAATATAATGCACATAATACAAATATAACATCAAAAGCAAAAAGCAAAACTTTTCGTTCTGAAATCTCAAAATGCATTTTATTATTTGAACGCATATTTATGTAGGTTTAGGGGCTATAAACTGAGGCAAATGTATTATAAAAAACCAAACTAAAACGATTAGATTTCTGTTTTTTCAGGAATTTGTATTTGAACATGTAAAAGCATCATTGCATATACAAAAGCTGGGGCGGCTATTCGCATTGCAGCATGATTTATTGTTAAAAGCCAAAAAAGAAAGAAAGATAAAAAATAGAGATGCTGTCTATTATTAATATAAGTCATGAAGGGAACTATAAATAAAATTAAAAGACCAAAAATCCCAAATAAACCATGTTCACTCAACATACGTGATATTTCGTTATGTGCTGCAACTGCCTGCCCTAAAGATTCTTCCCGGAGTTGTTTTCCTATTCCAGCACCAACGCCTAAAACAGGGTTGTCGAGAAAAAGTTTATAATCAGCATCCATAATAGCTTCTCGTCCTCCTAATCTATCTTTTTTTGTTCTTCCTTTTGCATCTTGATTAGCATAACGTTTTTCTATAAGTCCTCTTGTCTGTAATGAACTATATATCCAGGTTCCTAATCCCATAGAACCTATCAAAATAAAAATCAAGATAAATTTCTTTTTAGCTTTTGCATTGGAAAAGTAATACAAGTAAAAAAGCGAACTCACAATCATTGCAGCGCCTGTTAAAACACCACCTCTGGAAAAAGTAACTATTCCTCTATAACTAATAAAGATTAGAACTACAATATTCAACATTGTAATTATTTTCGTTTTTGAAAATAAAATCAACTGTGTAAAAAAAATAAACATTCCCAATCCTAATATTGTTGAAACCTGATTGGGACCAAATCCCCCCGATGTTTCAAAATTTGAACTAGTTCCTGTAACTACATCTTTTACACTCGGATTGTATAAAAATAAATAAACTACTGTGGTAATTATTGGCAGTCCAATTATGGTTAAAATATTTTGTAGATCTGTAAAAACTATTTTTCTTTTAAACATGTATATTGAAGAAATCGCTAAGCAAAATGGACCAGATAAATTAAAAACTAAAGCCTTTTTAATATCTGTATCGATAGCAGCCTCAGTAAATGCTATCAAAATACCTGGGATTAAAAAAATAATGAAAACACCATAAATTGAAGCATTTATGGAAAAGTTGCTATATATCATTCCTAGTAACATAAAAAAAATGACGCAAAACTTTACGTACTCATTATTAAAGTTCCCCCCTGTCATTCTTAAAAAAACCTCAACACCTACTAAATATGCAGCAACAAAAAGAACTTCATTGTTTCTGTTTTTATTACGGGTAACAATATATAATCCTACGATAGGAATTAAAAGAGCATATATTTTTGACAAAAACGGAATTGCAAAAACGATCAATGCGATTATCGCATGAATTAAGATTAAATATATGTATGACAAAGAAAATTTTTTCATTGATTTAATCTTTTATATTCTGATAGTAATTTTTCGACCGCTACCTCTTTTGAATAATTATTATCACCTAACACTTTTAATTTATCTGCCATATCTTTTCTAAAAACCTTATCATTTATCATTTTTTGCAGTTGATTTTTCAATTCGAAATCATTTAAAGGATTAAATAACAATCCTGTTATTTCATTTTTTATAACCTCAGGACAAAACCCAACATTTGTTGAAACCACTCCTAATTTATTTGTCGCATATTCTAATAAAGTTACAGGAAATCCTTCTTCTGTGGAAGTTAAAACACCAATCTCTGCCTGAGATAAAATAAATTGAATGTCTTTTCTTTCACCATATAAATGGATATGTTTTTCTAATTTATTAGAGTCTATGAAATTTTTCAGCAAGACTGAATATTCATCAAAATAATCTCTTCCTATTAAATGCAGTGTCCACTCTGATTCTTGCAACTTTAAATCTAAAAAAGCTTTAAGCATTAAAATATGGTTTTTAGGATTTTTTAAATTTGCCAAAAAAACAATTCGTTTTCCGTCTACACCTTTCAAATTTGTAATTTCATCTACATTATTCTCTTTTATTGCAAAATTAGGAATAAAAACGACCCTCTTACAAAGCATTTTTTTTTGGCTCCAGTCTCTTAATTGGTAATTAACTACAAAAATGGAAGAAAAAAATACAGATAATGGAATCAAAACTTTATTCTCTTTCCATGACTCCTTAAATCGTGTACCATAATGATCATGCCAAACAATCTTAATTTTCAACAATGTTAGTTTAACTAATACAGCAGTAAAAAATGACGAGCTATGGGCATGAATAATTGTAATTTTATTTTCTACTATATATTTTCTTAATTTAAAAATTGCTTTTAAATCTATTTTCCTTTTTTTATTTAAAAACAAATAGGAAACATTTTTATCTATTTGATGAATTAATTCACCTTCTTTTCTTGTAGCAGTTAATCCTGAAAAGCTTATTTTCTTTGCAAGTGTATTTGCATAATTAACAGCCATTCTTTCTGCTCCACCAGACTCTAGGGAATCTATTAATTGTAGTATTCTCATTTCCCTAGCATTTTTTTAATTTCAAACTCAAAAATATCTGTTGTATAATACTGAGACCAATCGCTGACCTTACCGCTCATTTCTATAAAAAGTTCATTATCCAGGAAATTATTGATCTTTTTTACATCATTATCTAAATCAAATTCTATAAGAACGCCTCTTTTTCCATAATCAAGCATAAATGGAATACATGAAACTTTTGTTGCGATTGGTATACATCCCCAAAACATGGCTTCGGCAATAGCTTTAGGCCAACCTTCACTTTTAGATGGCAAGATTACAAAATGGCTTTCCTGATATGCTTTTTTTAAAATTTCTTTTGTTTGATTCCCATTTAATATAATAACATTTTCAAGTTTATTATTTTTAATATAATTCTCTAAAGCACTTCGTTCAACACCTTCTCCGTATATATCTAAAATGGCGTTATTCCCTTTTTTAATAAATTTTTCAACCAGATTAACCGCATACATTGGATTTTTTCCTAAAACTAAACTCCCTACAAAAATAAATTTTACAACTGGCCTTAAAGGTATTTTTTGTATTTGAGTTTTTTCAATTTCAGAATAAGTTGCTGTAAAAAAAGATTTGATATTTTTGGATTGTTTTTCCCAATCTCCATATACCAAAACTGTCATATTTTTAGTCAAAAAGGTATTATTTAAAATATATTTTTGCAATTTATAAGTCCATGGCTGTTTACTTTTAGGATCCCAATTTCCAGCATATTTTGCTGTTTTTATTTTTTTAGGAAATAATATTTGAACAAAACAACCTATGAGCCCCATATTTCCGGGACACCTTAAATGAATATGATCTGCATTTTTCATTGTCCAAAATATTTTCCAAATAATTATTGGAATTTTGAACATAGAAAAAATAATATTTTTAAAACTTATAAAACTAAAATCTGGTACTTTTTTAAATTCGATTTGATTATGAAAATAAGGAATATCGATAGTTGTTGGATTATCTTTTCTCGAATGAGCAACTATAGCTACCTGATCAACATATTTCAACCATATATTCATTTCTCGTACATATGGTGAATAGCCAAAAAATTGGCAATTCTTTTCGATATGGTTTACATTTGTAATTATTACAAATTTCATTTCAATATTTCTTTAGAAAAATTCAAACAATACTTTTCCATCGTAAATATTTCTGAAAAAGTTTCTCTGGCATTGAGAGCCATTTGTTGTTGATTGCCAAAATTATCTTCTACTCTTTTTAAAAGTAGAGTTATAGATTCTACTGTTGCATCAAATTTGAAACATTCTTCACCATCTTTTAAATAATGCGATAATCCTGTTGTATTTGATATAAGCAAAGGAGTCTTATTCATAAGAGATTCAATTCCTACCATATTTAGAGCGTCTACTTTTGACGGTATTATTGTAAAATGAGTATTCTTTAAATATTCATCAACTTCATTGTATTGTAATGCTCCTATATAAAAAATATCCGGCTGATTTATTATTAGCTTATTAATTTCTAATTCACAATTTCCGCTACCCGCAATATTCAAAATCATTCTGGATTTTTTATTGTGATTTTTATAGATTATAAATGCTTGTATTAACTCTATTATGCCTTTTGAAACAGCAAGTCTTCCTAAAAAAGAAATAATGATTTTATCACTTTTTATAGCTTCCTTGCTTAAAAACCTATCTTTCATTGGATTTAAAATGACTAATCCATTTTTTGAATTATAGTTTTTCTCAAAATCTTTTAGAGCCAATTCTGAAGGACATACTATTACATCACAAAAGAATTTATAAAACATTTTTTTACGCAAGAATAGGATCTTTCTTTTAAATGTAGAGGTATTTTGATTATCTAAATTGATTTGTTCCATCAAAGTATGATAATATGCAAAAGTTTTAACTTTAGTAAATGATAGTAATTTTGAAATCCCAATAGTAATATTTGCTCCAACAAAATGACCAACCACCATATTAGGCTTGTACATAAAATACAATTTAGCAAACCAAATAGCATCTTTTATAGAAGTTGGGCGTTTTTCTGATGGCCACGAATAAATTATTAATTCTCCTTTATCTTTTTTAATTTGTTTTTTTTCTGAAAAAAAAGGGCGATAAGAAATAAAAACAACTCTGTTGCCAAGATCTGCCAGATAATGAGCTAATGAATAGCTAATTACAGCAAATGAGTTTTCATTATAATTATGAGCTATTAAAATAGTCTTCATAAACTTTAGTTATATTTTGGATGTTGTTGAGTCAAGACTAATAAAATTTAAGAAATCAATATTTTGTTTGACAATAGTATCTAGTGCATACTTTTGAAGAACAAATTGTCTTGCTTCTTTACCAATCTTTACAGATCTCTCTACATCTGCTAGAAACCAAATAATTTTTTCTGCAATATCTTCCAGATTATATGGATCACATAACAATCCTGTTTTATAATCTTCTATAGCCTCAGGACCTGGACCCAATTTTGTAAAAATAACAGGTTTTTCCATTGCCATAGCTTCGGGAGCAACCAACCCTTGCGTTTCCATGTGAGAAGGAAATACACATACAGATGCTTCAGAATATGCATTTGGAATATCTGTATAAGAAATAGCTCCATGAAAATGAATATCTTCAGAAATTTTGCCGAGTTTTATTAATTCTTTTTCGTTTAGCATTTTTATGTACGAAGTGCCATCTGGAAAAAACCAATCTCTACCATAAATTTCTAATGTGAGATTAGGGAATTCTTTTTTTACTAACGGAAATGCCTGAATTAATTGACGTATACCTTTTTTTTCGCATACTGTTCCGGCAAAAACAATTTTATTTTCAGATTGGTTTTTAACTATTGGTTTAAAAAAATCTGTATCAATAGGATTGCTTATGTAGGCGATTGGTTTGTTGCGGTAACTTAAATATTGCTCTGTGTGCGTTTTTACATATTTAGAAACGGCTATAAAAGCATCGGCTTTTTTAAAGG
The DNA here is from genome assembly GCF_039595935.1 of Flavobacterium sp. Lineage (NCBI taxonomy): Bacteria > Pseudomonadati > Bacteroidota > Flavobacteriia > Flavobacteriales > Flavobacteriaceae > Flavobacterium > Flavobacterium sp. Next base: position 329,652 of record NZ_JBCNKR010000005.1, read on the forward strand.
ATCTTTTTTCCTGAAATCCTTTCCATTTATTGATTTTTCTATTTTCGCTTTCGGCAAAAAAATGATGCCCTCCGTGTAAACGAATTACATATTTAATATTCCTAATTTTAGAAATAAAGGCAAATCCAAGCTCAGAAGATTCGACAACATCAATTGGATCTTGTTTATGAATCTCTAAAAGCTTTTTATTTAGTTGTTTCGAATTAAAATACCACGAAAATCCTTTTACATTGCTTTTCTGTATTCGGTAAACATTTACTCCGTCAATAATTTCATTTTCATTGTTTGAAGTATAATTAATGCCTACAACAGATATTTTAATATCCTTTTTTGCTAATGCGGTTGCCAAAGTTTTAACAAAACTGCCTATTCCTCCATGTGGGAAGCCTTTTTTTGGAAACTCATTTGTTAGAAAACAGATATGCATCTAGGAATGTTTTTTTATGAAATCGGTTATTGGCAAGTAGAAATCATTTATATTTAATTTCACTTTTTCATCAGACCAATCCCACCAGCTGATTTTATTAAAAGTATTAATAATTTCTTTATCGTGTTTGTATTTAATTATTTTCGCTGGAACTCCCCCTGCAATTGCATAATCTGGAATATCATCAGTTACAACAGCCCCAGCCAGAATTGTTACTCCATTACCAATTTTTACATTCGGTAAAATGGTTACATTCATTCCAATCCAAACATCGTTACCAACTATTATGTTAGCTTTTTTAGGTTTTAATTTTTCATTCAGATCTCTTACTTTGTATGATACATTTTCAATTACTACATGATCATTTTTTTCTAAAACTTCATGAAACAATGGAAAAGAAGTTATCTCACTTTCAGTATGAAAACCTGAATCGCAGATAAAATTTACATCATTTGCAATAGAACAATATTTCCCTATTTTGAGGCTTGAATCATTATACCATTTCCAAACAAAAGCACCGTTATCATATGTCTTATTGCCTACGACTGCCCATTTAGCATCTTTTAAATAAACTGTATTTTTACCTTTTAAATAATTGTAATATTTAATTCCTAAAAGATGCCATAAGAGTTTTCTAATTTTTTCAATCATAGCTTTATTTTTTTTAGAGCTTTTTCTAATAAATTTCCAATGTTTGTAGAAGCATTATTATCTTTTTCTCCAATTACTATATTATGCCACTCTTTTAAACTATCAATAGAAATCCAGTTTTTCTTATAAATAATTTTATCGACAATCTCTTTTTTACTATTGAGCCATATTACTGCATCTTCCTTTGGCATGCTTTTAAAATGCTGAAATTCGTAAATGGTTTTTACTGACCAATTTTTATCGTTTTGATTTTTTTGATCGTAATTAATAAAAACACATGGTTTATTAAACATTCCAAAATCAAAAGCCATGGTAGAACCAACATTTACGACAATATCAGAATAAAACGCTGTACTCACTAATAGTTTCACATCTTCAAAAGTTGGGTAAACTGTATTCCATTCTTTTGATTTACTGAAGTACCATAAAGGCGGTGCTTCTTTTATTAAATCTTTATATTCCTCAACAACTTTATCAAACCTGCCAGAAAAATCTACCGGGCATCTTCTCAATAAAATTTGAAATTCATTCTCCAAACCAGCTTTGGTAATTTCTTCGGCAATATCTTTTAAATAACTCGGATCATCCGGAGAAGTTTTAGTATCATCTCCAGAGAAACAAATTATTTTTTTATTTAAATCAAGATTATATTTTTCATAGAAAACATCTTTTTCAATGATATTTTTTGGTTCATCATAAAACTCAAACTGAGGAGTTCCTGTAACATGAATATTTTCTAATGGAATTTCGGCATAGTATTGTTTCAATTCATTTTTCATATGATCTGACCATACTAAATAATTATTTGCCCGTAATGCTAATCTCGCTTTTGGCAAATTATCCCATGAATAAATTACAGTACTTGTTGTAATCTCTAAGTCTTTTGCTGCAGCAAAAATCGGTGCCGCATTTAATGCTCTTTGATGAGAACAGAACAAATGGTCAACATTAGTCTCTTTTAAAATGTTTAGGACTTCATTGTAAAATGAATTTTGACGAATCACTTTTTCATATTTTTTTTCAAGTTCTAAAATACTCGAATATGTTTTATAAAAAATCGATAAAAATTCTATTGTCTTATAAAATATCTTTTTTGAAAATCCTTTTTGTTTCCAATTCCAATTGGTCAATAAAGTTGGATTATTAACTTTAGAATTGTTATATTTTAATCTCGAAAGACATATTAATTCTCTTAAAAACTTTTCCTTTACGGATTCTTTATATGAAGGAATTAAAATCTCTTTATTAATTTCTGTGTTTTGTTGAATTGCAGCAATTGTTTCCGGATCGAAATTATGAAATAGAATTACTTCATCTTTTAAAGTATCAAAAACCTTAGAATAGAGATAATTTCTAATTCCTACTCCATCAGGAAACAGCAATAGTATCTTATTTTTCTCCATTGAAATTATTTATTGAAAAAAATCTTTTAAAATTCTTGCTGTAAAGATTTTCGATCCCGCATCATTCATATGTCCACAAGAAGAAAAGTATTTATCTTCGATCACAACATTTTCGTAATTATGAATTTCCGGATATGCTTTTTTCACTTTATCAAAGTAATTCATCCCTTTTGTGTTTTCACACATTGGTGTCATAACCGAAATAAAATTAATGTTGTTCGTTTTGCAGATATTTTTAATTTCTTCGTAATACTTATTATGTTTTAATGGATTCAAATTGACAATATTATTTTTCATATTGCCATTTTTATGTTTTTCTAATGGATAGTATCCTAAATTATCTAACGCATTTGTTCTTCTATTCATAGAAGCAAAAAAAACTTCCCGAAACCCTATTCTGCCATCATATTTTATATATCTGTAAAACGGAATATAATATAGCTCATTGAAGTCTTCTTCTCCTGAAAAATGATCTTTTATAATTTTTGAATTATGAATGTATGGAAGAAATTTTGCCGATATTCCTTCTGCCTGATGTTCGTTTGATAAATTCAAGTCTGCTTCTAAAATGACATTTTTGATTTTGTACTTTCTTTCAATCATTAATTTTAACATCAATGAAGCCTCGAATAAATGTCCGCCGCTCATTCCGTAATTGAATGTTTTTAAGCCTTTATCTTCAAACATTTGTGCCACAAAATGATTATTTGCTCTTGAAGAACCTAAAATGACAACATCATAGTTTTGAGCCGTAGAATTAAAAACTTTTTCAATCTTTCCTCTATTATTCGAATGCATAAAGATATAAGTATATAATCCGTCTAATAGAAATGCTATTAAAACAGTTATTACAATAATTTTAGCGATATAAATTAAAAACTTCTTCATTAAAATTGAAAATATATAAATTCTTTATAATCTGAAAAAGTTCCAAAAGCCATTATAGCTAAAATTGCTAAAGCTACTTTTATTGTACTCCATTTTCCAGAAAGCGGTTCTACTTTACTGCGATTATTCCATTCTATTAAAACAAATACCCCAATCATAAGCAGTAATTCATAACTATAGCGTTCATTGTCTAAGTATTGAAAACTGAAATCTTTATTTGTAACTATTCGTTTTAAATATAAAACTGCATCTGTTATAGTTCTGGCTCTAAAAAACACCCAGGCAATACAGGTTAACAAAAATGTATAAAGTATGCTTGCGAAAACTTTCACCGAATTGAAGTTAAATTTTAACCGGATCGTATCCATATTATTTCGATTGCTATTTGAAAGAAGTAACGGAAGGAAATAAACTGCGTTTATAAATCCCCAGGCAATATAGGTCCAGTTTGCTCCATGCCAAAATCCGCTGACTACAAAAATGATGAAGGTGTTTCTAATTTTCATCCATAATCCGCCTTTGCTTCCTCCTAATGGTATGTATAAATAATCGCGAAACCAAGACGAAAGTGAAATATGCCAACGTCGCCAGAACTCTGCAATGTCTCTTGAAAAGTAGGGATAATTGAAGTTTCGTAATAAATCTAAGCCAAATAGTTTTGAAACACCAAGTGCAATATCTGAGTATCCTGAAAAGTCTCCATAAATTTGAAACGCAAAATATATGGCTCCCAAAATAAGCGAAAAGGAGTTCATAGAAGTATAATTATCGAAAACAGCATTTGCATAAGGTGCACAAGTATCTGCAATAATTACTTTTTTTACCAATCCCCAAATAATTTGATAAACACCTTGTTTGGCATTCTCTAAATCAAATTCACGCTTAACTTTTATTTCAGGCAGTAAATGTGTTGCTCTTTCAATTGGGCCGGCAACCAAAAGCGGAAAATAACTCACAAACAGAGAGTAATCTACAAAATTGTACTCGGCTTTTATTCTTTTAAAATAAATATCAATTACGTAAGAAAGTCCGTGAAAGGTGTAAAATGAAATTCCGACTGGCAAAATTACATCCAATAAAATTGGACTGGCTTTTATACCAATTGAATCTAATAACTCTGCAAATGAAGACGCAAAAAAGTTGTAATATTTAAATACTCCTAAAAATCCAAGATTGACTAAAATACTAAGCCAAAACCAAAATTTTCGGCTTTTTTCTGATTTTCCTTTTTCAATTTGAATCCCGGTATAATAATCTAAGAAAGTTGAGAAAACTAAAAGAAAAAGAAACCTCCAGTCCCAGCATGAATAGAAATAATAGCTTGCTACAATTAATAGAGCATTTTGAGTGCTTTTATTTTTATTAAAAACAAACCAATAAAGTACAAAAACTATTGGAAGAAAAATAGCAAACGCTATAGAGTTAAAAAACATAAAATCCTTAAGTGGTATTAAATTGTAAAAGACAATTATATGTCTCTAAATTGTTTTTGATGGTTGAGCTGCCAAATATCTTTTTTCTTTAGAGACTGCAAAAATAATTCATTACTGTTTCCTCTTCCAAAATCATTGTCTGAAATTTCAACTTGATGAGAGTCTATTTTGGAAAGCGCTTCATTTATACTGTTTTTCGAATAGTCGACATTTATAATATCTGCATGAATGGCTCTGTTTTGCTGACGGGTTCCTATATTTATAATTGGAATTCCGTAATAAGGAGCTTCGCGGATTCCGGCACTGCTGTTACCAATTATAAACTGGCTGTTTTTTAATAATGTCAAAAAGTATTCAAATCGTAAAGATGGAAAAATTCGGAATCTTTCGTTGTTTTCCAGTCTTTTAAATTCATCAATAATAAATTGGCTTCCTAAATCATTATTAGGAAAGATCACAACATAATTTCGATTGTCTTCAAGTAAACAATCTACAAAAGACACTGCATACTCTTTCATTGATGCATATTCTGTAGTAACGGGATGAAACATTACTAGAGCATAATCTTCAAATGAAATTTCGTAATATTTCTTTGCTGTTTCCAGTGAAGGCAAATCATTGGAAAACATAATATCAATATCAGGAGAGCCAATTGTAAAAATTGATTCTTTTATTTCTCCCATTTGAATTAGTCTTTTTGCAGCTTCTTTATTAGAAACAAAATGTACGTGGCTTAATTTACTTACACTATGACGAATTAATTCATCAACAGTTCCCGAAACTTCCCCTCCTTCTATGTGAGCAACTAAAATATTATTTAATGCCCCCACAATTGCACCAGCGAGAGTTTCTACCCTATCACCATGCACTACTATCATATCTGGATTTATGGTTTTACAATAATTTGAAAGGCCTTCAATTGTTTTGGCCAATGTCAAATCCATTGTAGTTTCGTGTGTATGATTTTCGAAAGTAAAAACATTTGTAAAATTGCAGCGCTCAATTTCAATTAATGTGTAACCATACATTTCCTGCAAATGCATTCCGGTGACGAAAATAAAAACTTCAAAATCCTGCTGTTTTTCCAGCGTTTGAATCAATGATTTTATTTTTCCGAAATCAGCACGGGTACCTGTAAGAAATAGAATTTTTTTTGGAGAATTACTCAAAATCCGTGAAATCTAATTGCTCATCATTTTCAATATCTCTTGAAGCTGTTTTACCGATTAAATCGTTAAAATGTTCTGCTAAAATTTTACCAGTTCCAGGGCGTTTAACCCAAATATTTTCTTTAGATAAAACTTCTCCTTTTTTAATTGATTTTATAGCGCAGACTGTTGCAAAGGCAAAATCTATTGTTACTTGTTCTTCAAGAGCAGGTTTTTTTGTTCCGCCGCGCATTAAAGCTATTTCTGCACTTGAAACAATTAACTCACCGCATGCTTTTTCGTCCATACTGCAAACAATATCTGGTCCGGTACGCTGCATATGATCTGTAAAATGCCTTTCAAGAATACTTGCACCAAGAGCTACTGCGCCAAGACAAGCATTATTATTTAATGTATGATCACTTAATCCAAATACTTTGTTCGGAAATGCTTCATGAAGTTCTACCATTGCGCCAAAACGAACTAAATGAATTGGTGTTGGATATAAATTTGTGGTGTGTAATAATGCTACCGGAATATTATGTTTATCAAAAATTGCAACTGCTTTTTGAATACTTTCGATGGTATTCATTCCGGTACTTAAAATTACGGGTTTTCCAAATGAAGCAATATGCTCTAATAAAGGATAATTATTGCATTCTCCAGAACCAATTTTGTATGCCGGAATATCAAACTTTTTTAATCTTTCGGCAGCCGCTCTTGAAAAGGGAGTTGAAATAAAAATCATGCCTTTACTTTCTACATAATTTTTTAACTCTAATTCATCTGCTTCATTTAGCGAGCATCTTTCCATAATTTCATAAATAGAAACATCTGCATTTCCGGGAATTACTTTTTTTGCTGCTCCGGACATTTCATCTTCAACAATGTGTGTTTGGTGTTTTACAACCTCAACTCCGGCACGATGAGCGGCATCGACCATTTCTTTGGCAACTTTTAAAGATCCTTCGTGATTAATTCCGATTTCGGCAATAACTAAAGGCGGAAAATCTGGACCAATTTTGCGACCTGCAATTTCTATATATGGATTCATTTCTTTTTTGGGATTTGGAATTTTATTGTTTTTGATACAAAAATCTCGCATAATCTAAATCGTCAGGAGTATCGATATCAACTTGTGCAAAAATATGATTTACTTCGAATGGAAAAGCATTTTCTGAGATAATTATATCATTCAAAATCAAAGATGCTTTTGAGATATATAGCAGCCCATTTTCAAAATAAAGTGGTTCTAAATCCTGACTCCTTTGTCCGAAAGAATAATTGAACGGCTGAAATTTATTTTCTACAATTTTTCCAAACTTTTGATGATTTCTTGAAATTGTAAATAAACTATCTTTATTTTCTTTTTGATATTGACTAAAAGCCTCTTTTAATAAATTTTGTGGGCGTAAAGGATTTGTAGGCTGGAGCAAAATAACATTTTCAACATCTGACCCTACTGATTCTAAAACATGTTTTAATGCTGAAACTGTTGGTTCTAAATCTCCAGAAATTGATTCAGGTCTGTCTATAACTTTTACCCCAAATTGTAATGCTGTTTTTTTGATTTCAGCATCATCAGTTGAAACATAAATTTCATCTATTATGTCGCTGTTTTCTTTTGCATATAATATAGAATGAGCTAATAAAGGATATTCACCCAATAATTGAACATTCTTTTCTGGAATTCTTTTCGAACCTCCACGGGCTGGAATTATAGCAATTGTTTTCATTTGTCTTTTGAGTTGAATTACCTACCAAGAAGTTATCAGTTTTTTTTCTTTTATTTTTTCCTTTATCGGTTTTTCAATATAGACGTAAGATAGTGCAGAAACTACAATTAAGATTACAAGTCTTAAAAAAAACACAATCGTTGGATCTGTTATATGGAAATATTTGTTTACGCTATATGAACTAAATAGTGAATAAATTGGAAATTGTAAAATATAAATTCCGTAACTGATTTCTCCTAAGAAAACAAAAGCTTTTTTCTGAAATAATTTTGTTATGTACCCCTTGTTCAAAGAAATTAAAACTATCAATGGAATAAATAAGACTGCCATTAGACCATTATGAAAATTTAGACTTGAAAATTTTAAAGTCAAAATTATTGAGCAGATTATTAAAAGAATTAAAAGATCATAGTTCCCTTTTTTATTCTGCCATTTTTTAATCATAAAATACCCTGCCAAATTTCCAACCAAAAATTCGTTAAGGTGCATTAAAGGGTTATATTTTAAAATATCTTTTATATTACCTGATTCACTTTCACCATATAGTGAAAAGAATATTTGAAATAAAATTTGGCTAAAAACCCAAAATAAAATGATAAGTATTGCAATCTTTTTTGATTTATCATTTTTAAGAAACTTTCTAAAAATAAAAGGAAAAATTGCATAAAAAAAGAATTCAACACATAAAGACCATCCAGGAGGATTGAAAGATAAAGCATAACCCTGAATCCAGCTTTGAATCATAAAAACATTCAAAAGCAAGGATGATAAACCTAAATCATTTGTTCGTATCTGTAAAAACAGGACTAAAATTATAGCAAGAAAATATATCGGATAAATTCTTGCAAATCTATTTCTAAAGTATTCTTTTGATGATAAGTTAGGTTTATTTCCATATGCAATCATCATAACAAAACCAGACAATATGAAAAAGTAACTTACACATACATCTGCATTAAAAAATATGAAGTTTACTGCATCATTATTAAAAATGAAACTTTTTTTTCCGAAATGAAAAATTACAATTGATATTGCCGCTAGAAATCTAGTAAAAGTTAATTGTTCTATTCTCATACTTTATAGTTTTGTTTCTAGTCTTAATTTTGCCTGATCAATTATTCTATTCATGTTATTTCTCCATAGATCTATTGAATATAAATCGTCTTCAATCTCTGGATTTTGAAATTTTCCTTCTAAAAAATCATTTATCGCGTTTACCCATTCAGAGGTAAAATGAGGATTTTCAATTAGTTTACCTAGTTTCCCATACTGCAAAACTTCTGGCACTCCTCCTAATGCTGATGCAATGCAATAATTGCCACAACGCAATGCTTCAATTAAACTTAAACCAAAACCCTCCTGCCATAAAGTAGGAAAAAGGTAGCAATCAGATGCTTGATAATATTGAGCTAAATCATCATTTGGAATCCTGCCTAAAAACCTTACTCCGGAAATATCATGTTTTTTTTCTGTTCCTATAACGAGCAATATAATGTTTTTTTCAGTTTCGTATACCTTTTTCCAGGCATCCAAAACTATATGTAGTCCTTTCTTAGGTCTTTCCTGCGAACACCAAATAAATACTTTTTTATTTTCAAGTTCGAATTTTTGTTTTAGGTTTTCTTTATCAGAAATCGATACTTTTTTAAATTTCTGCGTTTCTATCCCATTATGAAGAACAGAAAAATGACATGGTAAAACATGAATTCTATTTTTAAACTGTTTATAACTATCTTGAGTTAATACAATCAATTCATTAATTAGTTCATAAAAATCAGGTCCGGAATTCAATTGATCATACGGTGAAAAGCCATGATAAAAAAACTGGATATAACATTTTTTTATAACTCCTCTCGAAACAAGATACCTATGTAGTGGTTTCACCATTCCGTAATTATCAACAATCTGGATTATATAATTATTATCAGGTTGAATTATTTTATCTAAAGCTTTTAAATATTCTGTCTTTTGTTTCTTAAAAACTTTATTTTGAAACTTCTGCCAAAAATTAATATTCGCAAAACTATAATTTACATTGTCATACAATTTTTCTGGCTTAGGACAAATCAAGTAATCTATTTTATGATCGTTCAAAAAATAATTAGTATACAATGTTGTCCAACTTCCTATTTTTGAAAAAGGAAGCGGTACTTGAGAAATTAATATAACCTCTGTTAAACCATTCATTTTCTATTTATATTTTATTGCCTCTTCGTGAGAAAGTCCTTTTAGTTTAAGAAGAAGTTGCCAGATTTTTTTTCTTGTAATTATTTTTGCAAACACTTTAGATTTTATAAAATATCCAAACCTTGAAGATTGAATATTTTTAAGTACGATCGGCTTTTCAGCAAAAAAATCATTATTTTTTAATGCTTCTACTGTTTCTCGCATCCAGTTTTCTTGTACATTTCCTAGATGATAAGCGAAATTATTTTCTGTCGAAAGTCGCCACATCCCTTTTTTAACTACAGGAATATCAAGTAATTTTTGTTCACTGTCTCCACCAAGTTTATAATTAGTATGTTTAATATTCATTCCTTCAAAAATTTCTTTTCTGTATGTCGCTGCGAAATGCCCCGCTCCCACTACTGCTTTAAAATTTCCATTAGAAACCGTCAGATACTTTTCAAGATGAACTTCATTATAAAAATTTGGGTTTTCGATGCTCACTGCAAATGCTTTTAAAGCCTTCGAATTTTTAACTTTTGTAAAATGTAATGACTTTGAAAAAAGTAAATCAAACCATATATTGTAAGTATAGTTTTTAAGAGATCTTGAAGAAGGAGTTGGACAAACTACCCCTGTTTTAGGAAAGTTTTCAAAAATGTTATAAGTTTCTTTTTGCCAATTTTCTAAAAAAAGAACATCACAGTCTGTTATGGTTACAAGTGAAAAATCATGCCCCGAAATACCTTTTAAAATTGCATTGAGTTTTCCAATATTTGTGGTATTTATTATTTCTTGAATTTTTCCCAATTTGTTAAGTTCACTCAAATAATTGACGACCTCAAAATGACTTCCGTTATTAACAATTGTTATATACGTTTTTTCATGAATTGTTTTTAATAAAGATTCTAAGCAATATTTTAAGATCTGAAAACTATCTTTAAAATAATCTTCATTGTTGGGTATATAAACGGGAATAATTATCTGATGAAAAAAATCTTCAGAATCTTTTATTTTATCTTTATTAGGATTAAAACCTACTCGCATAAATAATTTTTAACTAAATCTAAATATTGCCTTGAGACGTTTTTCATTGAATAAAACTTTAAATATCTAGCTCTGTTTTCGTTAGACAATTGGATGATTTCATTTTCTTCCATTGCAGAAACTTTCTTTATTTGACTTAATAAACTATTTACATTGTTATCAAACCAGAAAGGATTATTTGGGAGTCTTTCCATCATTGCTCCCGTTTTTGCTGATATTATTAATCTAGCAGAAGCCATTGCTTCAATTCCCGTTAATGGGCCTGTTTCTTCATCATAATGAGATACTATTAAAGCATCTGAAAGAGCTAAAAATTTATCTAATTCCTGATTTGGCATAAATCCAGTAAATATAATCGATTGATTATCTTTTGCTATTTGTTTTAGATTACTTATTTCTAAACCATCACCAACAATATACAATTTCAATGAGACATCATTAATTTCATTAAAAGCATTTATTAGAACATCTAAATTTTTTTCTTTAACGAGCCTTGAAATAGTTACAAATGTTCTAGCCTTATTACTTACATTATCGATTTTTAAAAGCTTTTCTTCATTATAAGCGCACTGATCAATAACCGAATATGGCAAATTCAAATTTGAAGCATTAGCTTCAGAGTGATGAATAAACTGAGTAACTTTTTTTAAACAATCACAATCCTCGTAAATTTCTTTCTTAATTACACCAGTTGTTCTAAAAAGAACCGGCTTTTTTCCTGAATATGAATAATTAATAATTTCTTGTATATAATTTGAAGATAATTGAGCGCAAATAATTATTAAATCATGTTTAGAAATAATACTTTCGATTTGATGCTTAATTTTTTCTTCACTATTAAAATACTTTTTATTGATTGTATTATTTACAAAAGAAAACAAAGGAAACTTCCCTCCATGTTTAACAAAAGATAGAAAAGAGGTGATTTTTAAGATTAAGTTATTTTTAAATGCTAATTCTTTTATTGTATTAACCTGCTCTTTTTTCACAAAATCAAACACTTGAGATTTTGCAGTTAAATCTCCCGTAGAGCAAATTCTAACTTCAAATTCATCTTTAAGTGATTTGGCTATAAACCCAGCTTCTAATTCTCTCCCTCCAAAATCTCCAATAGGGCCAATTATTAAAACTTTTCTCTTCATAAATTCAATTCAAACTAAGATTTATTTACGAAAGAAAGTCATCACTTTAACAATTACTGACAATTGTAAAGTTACTATTTTTCTAAAAAAAGGGTGATTATCAATTATTTTGAGATACTTAAAACGTTTATTCGTTTCTCGAAATTTATCAAAAATATAGCTGTCATTTTCATTATTAAAGATATATGGCAAATACTTTTTTAAAACAATTTCCTTTTCATTTTTGACCTTTTCTATTTCAGAAGAAGAAATTCCAGCCATATCAAAATTAGTTATAGTATAATCGATCTTTTGATAACTTTCTCCATTTAATCCTAAGGCTTTAAAGAAAAACTCCCAATCAGAAATTATTTTATTTTCTTCATTATAAACCCCATACTTATCAAACATCGCTTTTTTTATAAAAGTACTCGGATGGGAAACTGTTTTAGAAACTAAATAACTAAAAGACATTGTGTCTGGATGTTTTCTAATTCTTTTTTCATTATCTATTTCGTAATACAAATGACCGCAAACGAAAGAAGCATCCGTGTTTAATTTATCAATCATATCAAACAGAACATGATTATTAAAAAGACAATCACCAGAATTTAGGAATAAAAGATATTCTCCATTTGAATTTATTATGCCTTTATTCATGGCATTATATATTCCGGAATCCTTCTCGCTAACCCAATAATTAAAATATTGACTTTGAGACTCGATATATTCTTTACTTCCATCATTACTGCCTCCATCAATTATAATATATTCGAATTCCTTCCAAGTTTGATTTGCAACGCTGTTAACCGTTTTTATTAAACCTTCTTTATTATTATAATTAATTGTAATTATCGACAATTTAAACATATATTCTACATACTTTTTATCTCAAATAAAATGAATAGTAATTTTTCATTTATTGAAGCATATTTTATATTTTATCAGCTACATTACCAATAACATCCATTTTCAACATTCAGAAAATTTTCAGGTTTTTCTACATCCAACGGTCTAATCCAATGATCATTAAAAATTGCAGACATATCATATTCTTCTTCCCATCTCTTTCCTTTTATTCCAAATAAAACCTGAGTTGCACCTCCCAGATGAATGCTTTTCTTTCCAATTTCTTTTATAAAACTAGCTAATGGAAATCCGTAAGCACCACATCCGATAATTGCAATATCGAATTCAATCTTATGAATGTCTTTTTTCATAAATTCTAAAGCTTCAAACCATGTCTTAAAGTCGATATTTTTATGATTCCCTGCAAAAGATTGAACAGGCTTATAAGTTATTAAATCAAAATCTGGCAGAACATCTGGATTCTTAAATAAAAGTTTTCTATTCTCATACTGAGATTTGATACTTTTTACAAAAGGATGTATAACTAGTACCTTTTTATTTTTTAATGCTATGCTCCATGGCTGTTTATGATAATAAGGTTCTAAATCTGTTAATGGAACAGTTTTTACATCTGACAATTCGATTTTGAAATTATTTTCTTTTTGAAGCCAAGAGCCCAAAATATCTAAATTACTTATACTTTTAAGCATTAATTGAGAAAATTTTGTCAAGTTTACATCATCAACAGGAAAAAAACCTGCATTATTAAGCATACTTTTTCTGATCTCTTCTGTCCAATCAATCGTATTCGAATTTTCATTAATATATCTAAAATATCTCTTAAAAAGATTATTTTGTTTTTCTTTATAACAATCTAAACAATCTAATTCTACACTTCCAAACCGAGCAATCATACAAGGTTTTTCAGATTCCAATAGATCTTTTATTATATCTGAAGCCTTTTGAGAATTATATTGCGGTGGTTGTTGATTGAAAAAAAAACTTCTTTTTTTTCCAAAAAACTTAGCTTTAAACTTTCTTAATACCTTCAAAAACAACATCTCTAAATTATTTTTCATTTTTTTTATACAAAACTTAAACTTTACCTGATTGTTTTAAAATAAAATCATATAAGTCTAAATATGAATCTGCTTGTTTTTGAAAATTAAAACTGTCTTCAGCATATTTTCTAATAATCTGAGTGTTGTAATTTGCATAATTATTTTTCATATTGATGATTGCTTCAGCTAATGATTGTGCAGATATTTCTTTTGCCAACACTCCTGTATGATTTTCTATTACATGTTCAGATATTCCCCCTACTTTAAATCCTACAAGAGGTAACCCGCAAGCAAAAGATTCCAACATAACATTTGGTAAATTATCCTCGCGGCTTGGTAAGACAAATGCATCAGCCAAAGAATAACATTCTGCCATTTTAGAACTTGAATAAATTTCTCCTAAATAGATAACTTTATGATTCTCAATAAATGGAAGACTACCTTTTCCAATAGTCAATAATGTAACTTCTTGATTTTTTAATAACATTAATGCTTCTACCAATAAATCATAACCTTTTCTATTATTAGTTAAACTATCGGAAACAAATAGTATCGCAAAATCATTTTTATCAATATTATATTTATCCCTTAATTTGTTTTTATCATTGACTTTAAAAACATCTAAATCAATCGAATTTGGCACACAAAATTTATCAAAATTAGAAAATACTTGATTCTTTTTCGCTTCTTCGAGCAGCCAATTTGATGGAGTTACAACAACTCCATTCTTTACTTTCGTAATTGCATTCTTTTTAATTTCTTTAATTTTAAAATTTAGAGATGATGCAATTTCTATATTTCTAACCTCATCATTATGATAATGGAAAATTCCCATGAAAGGATTCATATCATGAAATGTCCAAATAATTGGTTTGTTACTTTTTGAAAAAAAGGTAGGATAATCTACAATTCCATCTATCCAATGTAAATTTATGATATCTGCTTCAAGATATAATGGGTGGTTTTGTAATTGATAATTGGAGAATGGCAAGGTAGCGATTTCACAATTTATTTTATTTGTTAATAACTTGAGTTCCTTTTCGAAGTATTCTTTCTCAGACTTTTTGTAATATTTCTTTAATTTATTAAGTATTTTTTTAAAATAATTCGGCCTTTTATATGCAAAAAAAGAATTAGAAATTATTTTATTATTATAATCAATTGCAAGATTGGCTGAAACAAAAGCTGATTTTACATTATATTTATGCAATGCTTCATGTAATCTAATAGCAGCTATCCCAGCTCCTCCTTTTGAAGATGTTGTAACATGAAGTACTTTCATATATTTTTATTTGATTTTATCTCATGATATATTTTACGTGAAAATTCTTTAAAATACCTTCGAAAGTAAGTATAAGAATAACCATAAATTAAAAAATCGAATATTACTTCTCTCCAATTTTTAAACAATATACGTAATCCTGTTTGCTTTTTAGTTTGCCAGGAATGATCCCAAAGATGTACTGATACACTATTAGAATTCAAATATTTAGAGTAATCTTCTAATCTGTTTTGATATGGCAATGGATAGAAATATTCAGCATTATAAATTATTTCATTATGCTGAATACTGTTTTTATTTATTATGGGACTAAAAGTATGCGTGATAACCGGAGGAGAAAATACATTAAATTCAGTAGTTTCATAAAAATCAATCATCTTTTTTAAAATCGGATGATTTTTTTCAGAACCAAAAATTCCAAAAGCAACTCTATCCTCTACTTCTTCTCCTATAAAAAAATTATATTTCAGTAAATTATTTATTGGTTTCACTAATAACATATCAGTATCTAAATAAATACCTCCAAATTCAAATAATACTTTTGCTCTTATATAATCTGATGCAAAAGCATATTTTTTTTTTCTCAATGCGTTTCTATAAAATTTATTTGTATACTTTTTTGCATTCTTTTCATTCCATTCCAATATCTCATAATCAGGGCAAAATTGCTTCCAGGAATCTAAACATTCTGTAAAAATTTTTGATTTTTGGCCATTACCAAACCAACAATAATGAAGTATTTTTGGAATCATTTTTTTATACAAATAAATTTTGCTGGATTACCTGCATAAACATTATTCGAGAGAATACTTTTTGTTACAACTGAACCTGCTCCTATGATAACATTATCTCCTATGGAAACACCTGGCTTAATAAGTCCTAGCTTAATCAATATTTTTTTTAAAAGATATCTCATTATTTAACAATAAAATTTATCAAACTTAACATCATTGATGATAACTTTCTTCCAGCATAAGATTCTTCTAATTTTCGCAATTTTCTAAATCTTTCTTTATTTAGTAATTTCCTATCGTCAATTAAACTTTTATAATCATCGTAATAAAGGGAATAGTCTTTTTTTAGAATTTCTTTTCTCTCATTTTCCACGAGTATTACTCCTTCAGGAGTACAGCTTAAACCTCCAAAATAAAAAGTTGATAACGTTTTATTTATTCGTTTATAAGTAGCATTGTGTTTTACAATAGCATCTATAAAGAATTTCCAATCAGCTACCATTTTAAGATCTTCATTGTAAACACCAACTTTTTTGAATAAATTTTTTTTAATAAAAACCGATTGATGAGCGAGTGTTCTTTCGAATAAATATAGAAAAGTTAGTTTATCAGGATGTTCATATATAAAATCATTTTCAGAATCTTTTAAATGGATATCAAAACATAAAATATCTTCACCTGTAAAAAAAATTATATTCTCTTCCAACACATCATTTTTATAAAGATGATCTCCACTATTTAAGAATAATAAGTATTCTCCTGTTGCCATTTCAATGCCTTTATTCATTGCATGGTATATTCCATTATCTTTTTCACTAACCCATTTAGAAATAGAAGACTCATGTTTTTGAATAATCTCAACACTATTATCAGTAGAACCACCGTCTATAATAATATATTCTATATCCAAATATTCTTGTAGTAACACACTATCAATGGTTTTTTTTAAACCGATAGCGTTATTAAAATTTATAGTTATAATTGATAATTTCATTACTAATATTCCACTTTTACATTGAAAATAATATTCTTACAAAAAGCTGCAATAAAGTCGTAGGTTTTACTTTTTTTATAATCTAAGAATCGCATAGTTTTTAAAAAATAATTAATCCTTTCAGATTTTTTTATACTATTCGAAAACAAAAAAGACTTTGATAAAGTTTTTATTCTATCACTCAAAAAATCACCATATTGTTTTCTTAGCTTAGGAACGCTATATAAAACTAACACTCTGTGGTATTGAATAAGATTTAGTTTTATTGTTGATGTTCCGCTCCAAACTCCTCCTGAATGATATCGATAAGAAGCTCCATTAAAATTTAAAAAAAACAATTTACCATTTTCAGTAATTATAATATCTAGTATTTCATCACATAAATTTGACAATAATATCTTCGGCGCGTTTTTTAAAACATTTTTTCTGAACACTAATGAACAAGTCGCATAAGAAGATTTCAGTATTTTTAGACATTGCTCCTGATTATAACTATTAATCTCCCCAACTTTTGGATTATATATTTCATTGATAATAGATCTATCTTGATCTACAAATGAAGCATGGTGAAAACACCCCATAGCTTCTTTATTGTTTTCTAAAAAGTCAATCTGTTTTTGCAACTTAAGTGAATCTGTCCAATAATCATCCCCTTCACAAGCTGCAATATATTCTCCTTTACTATTATCTAATACAAATTGAGTGTTTAGCATCATACCAATATTAGGATCTTGTTTTGTGTACTTAATCCAACTTCCCCTAGGATGAGTTTTTATAATTGATTTTACTATTTCATCAGTTTTGTCAGGTGAAGAATCGTTAGAAATAATCAGTTCAATTTCAAAATCGACTTCTTGCATCAAAACTCCATTTATTGCTTCTTCAATGAATTTTTCATGACCATAAGTTATCATGCATACGCTGACTTTAATGTTTTTTGACATTACCTTTTATTATTTTTTATTGTAGTTTCCATTCAAATTGTGGTCTTATGTAGCCTGGTTCTCTTCCCATATAAGTACCTAGTTCTCTTTCAGAATCTATTACTGTAAAAGAAATAATATCATTTTCAACAAATATGGCCTGTCTAGAATCTTCGACGATAAAAAGAGATAAAAAATATTGTCCTGATTGAAAAAAGGAAGCTGGAAAACTACAAATGATGTCATTTGTACCGTTTTTCAAATAAAATGATCCTGCATTTGTAAATGAAAACATAACTTCACCAATTTCATTATACATATGATATGTTATATGATATCTTTCAGCATCTCTTACTTTTATATCTATTTTGGTATTAAGAATTATAGTCTCTTTTTCGTTTAATACATCGTCGGTGTTTCTTCCGTTATTTTTTAAAGAAATTTCGTTTAACTTAAAAATTGGAAAATCATATTCCTTTCCAAATGTTCTCAAATTCATTGATTCGGCATCTCCGCCAAGGTAATAACTTACTGCATTTTCTATTTCACCTTCAAAAACTACTTTTCCATGCTCTAAAATAACCCCTCTAGTACATAAACTTTTTACTGCAGCCATATTATGACTAACGAATAGAACTGTCCTTCCTTCTCCTCTGGAAATATCCTGCATTTTTCCAATTGCTTTTTTTTGAAATTCAGCATCTCCAACAGCTAAAACCTCATCTATAACTAAAATTTCTGGTTCAAGAAATGCTGCTACTGCAAATGCAAGACGAACTGTCATACCGCTACTGTATCTTTTTACAGGCGTATCAATATATCGTTCACATCCTGAAAATTCTATTATTTCATCAAGTTTAGAAGCAATTTCCTTTTTGGTCATCCCTAGTATAGCGCCATTCAAAAAGATATTTTCTCGCCCCGTCATTTCTCCATGAAATCCTGTTCCTACTTCCAATAAAGATGCAATTCTACCACGAGATTTTATACTTCCTGTTGTTGGTGCCGTTACTTTTGAGAGTATTTTTAATAATGTCGATTTTCCTGCACCGTTTTTACCTATAATTCCTAATACTTCTCCACGTTTTACTTCAAAATTAATATCTTGTAAAGCCCAAACATAATCTGAAGTCCCTTTTTTAGAACGATCATTAGTATCTCCTATTTTCAGATAAGGATTTTCTTTACCACGAATTTGATGCCACCATCTATTTAAATCATGTGTTAATGTACCAGTTCCTACTTCTCCTAAGCGATATTGTTTAGATATATTTTCGGCCTTTAAAATGATATTTTTTTCCAATTATAATTCGTAATTGTTAGTTATTTAAGAATAGCAGACTGTTCAATATTAATTTAAACTGTATCAATAAAGCTCTTTTCAGTTTTGTTAAATGTTAAAATCCCAAAAAAAAGTATGATAATTGTAACAGCTACGGTATAACTCAACCCTAATATCGAAATTTCACCAACATTTAAAAGCATATATCGTGATGATTCAATAATATATGCAAGCGGGTTATATTCTACAATCCATCCATAAGTTGGTAATTTTGCTTTTATGAGTTCCATCGGATACATTACTGCTGACAAATACATCAACAACTGTATTCCAAAAGTTACTAAATAACTAAAATCTCGATACTTAGTAACCATTGAAGAAATAAGCATTCCTAAGCCCAATCCTAAAATCCCAATAATTACAATTAATATTGGAAAAAATAGTAAAGATTTATTTAGAGTTAAATTATCGCCTTGAAAATAATAGAATAAATAAAACGCAATAAAAATTACAAGCTGAATTCCAAACTTAATTAGATTAGAAATAACGACCGAAAGGGGAGTAATTATTCTCGGAAAATAAACTTTCCCGAAAATATTTGCATTAGCTTTAAATGTATCAGAAGTTCCATTCAAACATGCTGTAAAATAATTCCATACAGTAATACCAGCTAAATTAAACAAGAATGGTCGTACCGAACCTGTATTAATACCGGCAACATTGTTAAATATTATAGTAAACGTTATTGATGTAAACAACGGCTGAATTAAATACCAAAGAGGGCCTAATACAGTTTGCTTGTAAACAGTAATAATGTCTCTTTTAACAAAAAGAAATAATAAATCTCTGTATTGCCAAATTTCTTTAAAGTTAAGCGAAAAGAACTTGTTTTTGGGTGTTATCTCAAACAACCAATTATTTGAATTACTATTCATTTATTTTTTATAATTGTATTTACCACTGTTTAAATCTCGCATTTAACAAGATTTTTAGTCTTTTATTATTTTATTAAAAAGCAAAAAGGCGTTTAAAAAAACACCTTTTGTAAAATTAAATTAAAATTGATATTGGAAATTATTTGTCAAGAACTTCAAAAGCAGAGTTCATACTTTTAAATTCCGGAACAATTTTTTTCATTTTTGCTACTATATCTTCATTATCATAAAAATCTGCAATTCCTATTAGTTCATCAATATCGGTATGCAGATTTTCATATTCATCCTGAATTTCCTGAGCAATCATAATCTTATTGTGATAGGTTGGCAGGGTTTTAGAAGTATCATTTAATAATTCTTCATATAGTTTTTCACCAGGTCTCAATCCTACAATTTTAATTTTAATTTCCTTATCTGGAATAAATCCTGCAAGCTTAATCATTTTTTTAGCCAAATCAATTATTCTAACAGGTTTGCCCATATCAAAGATATAAATTTCACCTCCGTTACCCATAGCACCGGCTTCTAATACTAATTGACAAGCTTCAGGAATAGTCATAAAATAACGAATAATATCCTGATGCGTAATTGTTACAGGTCCACCTTCGGCAATTTGTTTTGTAAAAAGAGGGACTACAGAACCATTAGAACCTAAAACGTTTCCAAAACGAGTAGTAATGAACTTAGTTATTCCTAACTCGTTTTCTTTTTGATTTTTCAAAAATAATGATTGAACATATTTTTCTGCAATTCGTTTACTGGCTCCCATTACATTACTAGGATTCACAGCTTTATCTGTAGAAACCATTACAAATTTTTTGACATGGTACTTACATGCTAAATCAGCCAAATTTTTTGTTCCTTTTATATTTGTTAATATAGCCTGTGACGGATTTTCTTCCATAAGAGGAACATGTTTATAAGCCGCAGCATGAAAAACAACATGTGGATTGTAGTTTTTAAATACTTTTTCTAATGCTTTTTTACTTTTAACATCAGCAATAACTGCTACAATTTTTGCTGTTGTATCTGTACTAAGCGTTTCTAAGCATAAATTGTGCAAAGGAGTTTCTGCGTGATCCAGTATAATGACTGTTTTTGGATTAAATCCCAGAACTTGTCTTACAATCTCACTACCTATAGAACCAGCTGCACCAGTAATAAGAATTGTTTTATCTTTTAATTGTTTTGAAATTGATTTACTATCAAGTACAATCGGCTTTCTTTCCAATAAATCTTCAATCTGAATATTCTTTACTTTTTGAGAAATCTCTTTTTGATTTTCCCAATCTGAAATCAAAGGTACAGTATATACTCTATAATTAAATTCTAAACACTGATCGACTATGATTAACTGTTCGTCTTTAGTTAAACTCTTATCTGCAATAATAACACCTTCTGCTGCTACAGAACGCATTAAGGCAGGTAATTTTTTTCTTAAAATCAAAATTGGTAAATCCAACATTCGTTTAGATGCATTTTGATTATTCTTATCTACAAAACCAACAATTTTAAAACGTGAAGGTGTCTCAAACTTTAATGCATTTGCAACTGAGATTGCATTTGCATCGGTTCCATAGATTACGGTTCTTATAAGTTTTGAATTCGTTTTTTCTGAAAAATACAATTCGAAAGTTTGCTTAACTACAACACGATATAAAAACAAGCCACAGAATGACAAGACTAAATTGATGAAAAGAGCTGTATTTAAAAATGCTTTATGTCCGAAGTATAACTCAAAAACTAAATTCACAAACAGAAAAAACACTAAAACTGACATCTGCGAAAACAGTAATTTAATCGCATCAATATAGGATGAATGCCTTATAATTCCTGAATAGGTTCTAAATAGCCAAAAGAAAAAAACATTTACTATTATTAAACTTGAAACAAAATAAAAATCATGAGAAATAATAATATATCCTAAAGCTGTTCCTTCAAACAGCATATAAGTAAATGTAAATGAAAAAATAAGCACCATCACATCTATAGCAACAATAATCCACCTTGGCAAATAACTAAGGTTATTAATATGTGCTCTCAAATTCCTTGGTGAAAAAGAATTATACAATAAGGATGCTATTTTAGTTGATTTATCTGTATCCAATTTGGTTTAGTTTAATTCTGCAAACTTTCTACGGCTTACAAAAATACAAATTAAAGGTTTAAAAATTTACTTATTAATTAAAATTAAAATTTTGAATGGTTTTTCTTTTGTTTTAAAAATTCTAATAAATAAGATCCATATCCAGATTTAACTAAAGGTAAAGCTAAAGCTTCTAATTGCTTATCATCTATAAATCCTTGTCTCCATGCAACCTCTTCAACACATCCTACTTTCAAGCCCTGTCTTTCTTCAAGTACTTGCACAAATTGACCAGCTTGCATTAAGCTATTGAATGTTCCGGTATCTAACCATGCAGTACCACGGCTTAATATGCCAACTTTCAATGAATTTTTATCCAAATATACTTTATTGATATCTGTAATTTCATATTCACCTCTTGCACTTGGTTTTATACTTTTAGCAATTTCTATTACTGAATTATCATAAAAATACAAACCAGGGACAGCAAAATTAGATTTTGGTCTTTTTGGTTTTTCTTCAATACTAATGGCATTTAAGTTTTCATCAAATTCAACAACACCATAACGTTCTGGATCAGAAACATGGTAGGCAAAAACAACACCTCCTTTTGGCTTTCTATTTGATTTTAACAGTTCTTGCATATTGGCTCCAAAAAATATATTGTCTCCTAAAATCAGGGCCACATCATCATCGCCTATAAATTCCTCACCAATAACAAAAGCTTGAGCTAAACCATTAGGTATTTCTTGTTCTGCATAACTAAATTTACATCCCAGGCTTGATCCATCTCCTAATAATTTTTCAAAATTTGGCAAATCATGCGGAGTTGATATAATTAATATCTCATTAATTCCAGACATCATCAATGTAGATAATGGATAATAAATCATGGGTTTGTCATAAACTGGCATCATCTGTTTACTCATAGCAAGTGTAAGTGGGTGTAAACGTGTACCAGAACCTCCAGCTAAAACTATTCCCTTCATAATCTGTTTTAAAATTTTAGACTTTATGTTAACTCAAACGTTAACTATTCAAACATTTTTTTAAACTTTCTTTGTAATCAGGAATATTGATATTATAAATTGCTTTTATTCTTTCCTTACTTAACAATGAAAATTTTGGTCGCTTTGCTTGTGTTTGATATGCAGATGTTGGAATAGGTTTCACATTGCATTTATACATACCTAGCTCTTTTATTAGCAACGCAAACTCATACCAACTTATTTCTCCTTCATTGGAATAATTAAAAATTCCCGGAATCCATTTTTTAGATTCAAGAATATCTATCAGTACATTAGCCAAATCAACAGCATATGTTGGCGATCCTATTTGATCATTTACTACGCTGATTTCTTCCTTTTCCTGCATTAATTTCTGCATTGTTTTTACGAAATTATTCCCAAATTTACTATAAACCCATGAAGTTCTTATAATAATCGAATTTGGATTCTCCTCTAAACAAGCAATTTCACCAGCTCTTTTACTAGCCCCATACACATTGATTGGATTAGTTTCTGCATCTTCACTTAAAGCTATCGAAGTATTTCCATCAAAAACATAATCTGTAGATATATGAATCAAGTTTATATTATTATTTACAGCATATCTAGCAATTATTTTTACAGCCAAACAATTAATTCTAAAAGCCAATTCTTTTTCAGATTCAGCCTTGTCAACAGCTGTGTAAGCTCCACAATTAAATATTATATTTGGTTGAATTTCTTTTAATTGAGTTTCGAGTAAGTCTAAATCGTCTAATGTAATTTTTGTTCTATCAGCAAAAATCCATTCGTATTCGGAATGTTTTTTAGATAAAAGATTTAACTCGGAACCTAATTGTCCATTTGCTCCTGTTACCAGTATTCTTTTCATTAAAATAAACTGTTACAATTTTCTATAAAAGGAAGTATTAAATCCTTTTCTGAAACTATTGCGTCTTTTAAATCTATTCCCCAATTTATATTTAATGAAGGATCATTAAATGTAATTCCACCTTCTGAAAGTTTATTATAAAATTGGTCACATTTATACATTACTGACGCTGTTTCACTAATAACTGAAAAGCCATGGGCGAAACCTTTAGGCACCAATAATTGTTTTTTATTTTCTGCTGATAATGAAATAGTAAATGATTTACCATAAGTTGCAGAATTTTTTCTTAAATCAACAACAGCGTCGATAATTTCACCATGTAAGACACGTATAAGTTTAGTTTGAGCATATGGTGGATTTTGATAATGAAGCCCTCTTAAAGTTCCATATTTAGAAAATGATTGATTGTCTTGCACAAAGTCAATTTCAATACCTAAATTATTAAACTTCGTTTTATTATATGACTCAAAAAAGCATCCTCTTTCATCCTCAAAGACCTCAGGTTCAATTATCAACAAATCTTTTAAAGATGTTTCTGTAATTTTCATATTACTTTTTAATTGTTTTATGACTTAAAGAAACCGGTAATTACTTCTTTAATTTTATCTCTATTTTCATCAGTAAGGCTAGATCCCGAAGGCAAACACAGTCCTATATTAAATAAATCCTCTGCAATTTTTTTTCCATAATAAGGATATTTATTGAAAATTGGCTGCAAGTGCATAGGCTTCCATAAAGGACGGCTTTCAATATTTGAATTCTCCAGCGTTAATCTCAAGGCTTCTCTATCTTTTCCTTTATTAGGTTTAATAAGAATAGTATTTAACCAAAAATTAGAAAAAACGTCCTTCTCTGAAACTTCAGTAAGTTCTACATTATCAATTTTATTGAACAATTCTCTGTAAAAAGAATGATTATTTCTTCTCCTCTCAACGTTAGTTTCTAATATTTTGATTTGTCCTAGACCAATTCCAGCGCATATATTACTCATTCTATAATTATAACCAATTTCAGAATGTTCATAGTGAGGGGCTTTATCTTTAGACTGTGTAGAATAAAAAATTGCTTTATCTTTCAAATCTTGAGAATTTGTGATTAATGCTCCTCCGCTAGAAGTAGTAATAATTTTGTTTCCATTAAATGATAAAATCCCAAAAGCTCCAAAAGTCCCGCATTCTTTCCCTTTATATTTACTGCCAAGCGCTTCTGCACTGTCTTCAATTATTGGAATTTCATATCGATCAGCAATTGAATGAATCTCTTCAACTTTATAAGGAACACCATACAAATGAACTGCTATAATTGCTTTTGGTTTTTTACCTTTTTTTATTCGATCTTTTATAGCAATTTCTAAATTGTTTGGACAAATATTCCATGTTTCATTCTCGCTATCAACAAAAATGGGCACAGCTCCTTGGTATAATATTGGATTTGCAGAAGCAGAAAACGTTAAACTCTGACAAATAACTTCATCCCCATGTGTAATTCCTAATAAAATTAATGCTAAATGGATTGCTGATGTACCTGAATTAAGAGCCGTCACAAATAATTTTTCTTTAAGATAATTCTGTAAGGCTATTTCAAATTCATTTACATTTGGCCCTCCGGAGGTGATCCAATTTGTTTCTAATGCTTTTCGAATATATTCAAATTCAAAACCACTTTGCTGTGATAATGATAAATAAATTTTATTATTACTCATTTATATTCCAATAATCTGAAGGATAACGAGCATCATCTTCTTTTACATTAATTAATGGCAAAGTAGAAAATGAAATTAATTTTGAGTTAGTCTCTAACGATTGTATTGCATTTGCATAACCTGTCGGAATATGAACTATTTTACTGTCAAATTCAGAAACAATAATTGTTTCAACAGGTAAATCTTTTGAAGGATTCTCCCAATTATCAATTTTTACAAAATGAATTTTGAAGGAGCCGCTTACGCAATAAAAATTTTTTGAATCTAATTTATGCCCTTGCCAAGCTCGAATTGGATTTTCATCAGAATTACTAATGATATAAAACCTTTCAATATCTTTAAAACTAAAATCATTTACATAGGAAATAATACCCCTATGATCTGAAAAGTTTCCTCCCTGAATTACTTTAGGAATCATATATTTAATCTCATTTTTTTTAACAAATAAAACTTAGATGAATATATCAACAGCAATGGCAAAATTACAATTACGAATAAAATCAAATCATCTACTTTTTGATAAAGAAATATAACTAATAAAGAAATTACTGCCTGAACTAATGCGTAATAAAGAGAAACAATTCTATGCTGTATCTTGTATTCATTACTTAAAACCTGATACAAATGCAAACGATGTGCCTCAAAAATATTTTGTTTTAGATATAGTCTATGTATAATTGTACACACAGCATCCACACCATAAACAGCTAAAAACAAAAGCCATATAAATGAGCTTGTATTAAGGATAAGTTTTAAAACTAAATAAATTATCCAAAATGCGATCGCAATGCTACCAACATCGCCTGCAAAACACTTCGCTTTTTTTCTATAATTAAAGAACAAAAAAACCAAACTGGCAATCATACCATATTTTACAAAGCTGGAGTCAATAAAAAGTTGAATTTTTGAATTAACATACAATAACGATCCTAAAACTACTAATGTATATAATCCCGTTATTCCATTAATACCGTCCATAAAATTGTAGGCGTTTATTAGCCCAATTGCTAAAATGTATGCTATTATTACACTCCAGACGGGAGTCAAATTAAACAATCCTAAATCATAAAATATTAAAGTAATTGATATGAAATGAATAGAAATTCGGATTTTATTCGATAAACTTTGAATATCATCCCAAAAACTGACTAAACTGACTAAAGTAATTCCTGTGAAAAAAAAATAATTACTCTCTATGTTTTTTATAAAATAAAGCAAGGCTGCAAACCAAAAGATGATTCCTCCTCCTCTTAATGTTATGTCTGTGTGCGAGCTTCTTTGATTAGGTTTATCAATTATATTAAAATGATCTGCTACTTTAAAATAAAGTAACATTATCGTCGTCAAAATTATTCCTATTAATAAGTATTGCATTAATTACAGAAGTTTATCTATTCCCAATTAGTGTCTTTTATCTCATCATAAACTTTCTGAATACCTTCTTCAAGTGTCGTTTTGGCTTTCCATCCAAAACTATTCAATTTTGATACATCCATTAATTTACGAGGAGTCCCATCCGGTTTACTTGTATCTGTTAAAATTTCGCCTTCAAAACCAACTACTTTTTTTACTAAAACAGCCAAATCTAAAATTGAAATATCTTCCCCAACACCTATATTTACTAAACCTTCTTCATTGTAATTTTCCATTAGGAAGAAACAAGCCTCGGCTAAATCATCTGCATGTAAAAACTCTCTTCTTGGACTTCCAGTTCCCCAAATTGTAACTGAAGCATCTTTATTACGTTTTGCAGTTATAAATTTTCTAAGCATTGCAGGTAATACATGAGAGTTTTTTAAATCATAATTATCATTTGGCCCATATAAATTTGTAGGCATTACAGAAATAAAATTACACCCGAACTGGCTTCTGTATGCATCACACATTTTAATTCCGGCAATCTTTGCGATCGCATAGGGCTCATTTGTTGGTTCTAATTCTCCAGTCAAAATATACTCTTCTTTCAATGGCTGAGGAGCCATTTTTGGATAAATACATGATGACCCCAAAAACATTAATTTTTTAACATTTTTTAAATATGACTGATGGATTATATTATTTTGAATCATCAAATTCTCATAAATAAAATCTCCTCGGTAAGTATTATTTGCAATAATTCCACCAACCTTTGCAGCAGCTAAAAAAACATAATCTGGTTTTTCTTGCTCGAAAAAATCAGCAACAGCTTGTTGATTTCTTAAGTCAAGTTCTGACGAGGTTTTTAAAATAAAATTGGTAAATCCTTTGCTTTTTAATTGGCGTAAAATAGCAGAACCTACCATTCCTCGATGTCCGGCTATATATATTTTATCATTTAAATTCATAGTATCAAATTTCTCTGTTTTCAGAATAAAATTATTTTAACTCAATTTAATATTTAATTCCTGATCTTACTTCTTTTAGCATCTTTTCTCTATTAACATACTCTAGATCAGACGCCATCATTTCTTTAACTAATCCAGCCAAATCATACTTAGGCACCCATCCTAATTTGGTTTTAGACTTTGTTGGATCTCCAATAAGTAAATCAACTTCTGTAGGACGGAAATATTGCGGATCAACTGCAATCACCTGTTTTCCTATCTCAATTTGATATGATGGGTTATTACATGCAGCAACATATCCTTTCTCATTAACTCCTTCTCCTCTAAACTCAATATCTATTCCTACTTCTGCAAATGACATTTTCACAAAATTGCGTACATAAGTCGTTTCTCCCATAGCAATTACATAATCCTCAGCAACGTCTTGTTGTAAAATTCTCCACATTGCTTCTACATAATCTTTCGCATGTCCCCAATCACGCTGAGCATCTAGATTACCAAGATATAAACAATCTTGCTCTCCTAATGCAATAGCAGCTGTAGCCATAGTAATTTTTCTAGTAACGAAAGTTTCTCCTCTACGTGGTGATTCGTGATTAAATAGAATTCCATTACAAGCATACATATCATAAGCCTCACGATAATTTTTAGTTATCCAAAAACCGTAGATTTTAGCTACCCCATATGGTGATCGAGGGTAAAAAGGTGAGTGTTCATCATAAAAACCTTTCTCATTTTTATTTTCAGCCAAACCTCCATATAATTCAGATGTAGACGCCTGATAAATACGTGTTTTCTTTTCTAATCCTAAAATACGTACAGCTTCTAAAATTCTTAATGTACCTATTCCATCAACATTTGCAACATATTCTGGTGAATCAAAAGAGACTTTTACATGACTCATTGCTCCTAAATTATAGATTTCATCCGGCTGTACTTCTTGAATAATTCTAATAACATTAGTCGAATCAGTTAAATCTCCATAGTGTAATTTAAAATTCACATGAGCTTCATGTTGATCCTGATATATATGGTCAATACGTTGTGTATTAAAAGAAGAAGCTCTTCTTTTAACTCCATGAACCATATAACCTTTCTCTAATAATAATTCTGCCAAGTATGAACCATCTTGTCCTGTAATCCCTGTTATAAGAGCTATTTTCATATTCAAATTTTTAACTATTCTATTTATTTTTTATTTTTAAAGGACTTAAAAGTAATTATCAAACCTTCGCGAGTTGATACAGGTAAAGGTTTTTCAATAGCTTTTAATATTTTATTATTACTCACCACGTAATTTTCAGTCAATTTTTGAAGTCTCTCTGAATTTAGAGGTAATTTTAAAAAGTCTCCAACTCTTGAAATCCCATATATAAACGAAGTGGGAATTTTCAAAATATTTGGTTTTTTCTCTAGAGTTTCGCACAAATTTATAATTAATTCATTTGTAGAAAGAGCTAAATCATCTGCCACTTGATAAACGCCAGAAATAATAGATTCGTTTTCAATCATTTCTTTAACTACAAAACAAAGATTTTCTATACTAAGAAATGATCTTTGATTTTCAAAAGAACCAAGCGGCCACGGAATACCCTTTGAAACTATATTATATAAAAGATTTAAATTTCCTTTATTACCAGGTCCATGAATCATGCAGGGCCTAATAATATATACTCTTTTTCCTTCTGGAAGTTCGTTACTTAAAATATATTGTTCTGCTTTGTATTTGGAAATCCCATAATGAGTTTGGGGATTAGGCGTATTTTCTTCGGTTAAGATTCCGTCAACTTTATCTGAAGATGCTTTAACACTGCTCATAAAAACAAAAACACTAGCATCTGAAACTAAAAATGCATCAAATAATTGTTTTGTCAATTCAAAATTTGCCTCATAATAGTCAGATGGTTTCGAAACTTTCTTTAAGTCATGTGCTTTACCCGCTAAATGAATTACTGCATCCGTTTCAAATTTAAATTTTTGATCATTTTCAAAACGTACTTTCAATGCATTTATTTCGTGATCATTTCTTAAATAACTCTGAAGATTTAACCCAACAAAACCAGAAGCACCTGTAATTGTTACTTTCATTTTTTTAAGAATCCTATTATTTTCCAAAAAAAGCGCATTTTAATCTTAAAAGGAGAAAATTCAAGCTGATTCATTTTTAATGCTTTCTGAATTTCTTTTGTAATTAACTTATAAGATGAAGACCCTGAACTACTCAAGCCTCCAACAAGCATAGCTGTTGTCGTTATATTTGAATATTTCCACGATATTTTATTTTTTAAGAAAAATCTAGTGATCAGCTCGTAATCAGCACCGATTTTAAAACCAAGTTCATAATTGCCAAACTTGGAAAATAATTTTGTTTCAAAAAAAATAGACGGGTGTGGAGGCATGAATCCTATACGTAATTTTTCAGGACTCCAAAATTTTGACGAATATATTCTCACAACTTTGCCATCTTCTTTATGTTGGATAATATTTCCAACCGAAGCATCTATATTATTATTTTCATGAAATTTTGCAATTTCTTCTATAACATTGACAGAATAAAAAGTATCATCAGAATTTAAAATCCCAATTAAATCACCAGTTGCCAAAGCCAATCCTTTATTCATTGCATCATAAAGTCCTTTATCTGGTTCTGAAATCCATTTAGTTATATTATTTTCATGTTTTTTGATAATATCAATTGTATTATCTTTGGAATTACCATCAACAATAATATATTCGATGTTTTTGTATGTCTGACTAGCAACAGACTTAATTGTTTTTTCAATAGTTGATGCGCTATTATAGCAAACAGTAATTATAGAAATTTTCATATCCTCCTATCAAGCATCCATTTTAAAGTTATTTTTATTCCCTCTTTTCTTGAATATGGTAATACTGGTGCAACTTTGTAAGTATTTTCTAAATTTATAATATTATTAGTTGTCATATTACGAAGACGAAATGAACTCATTGGAAAATTTATTTTGAAAAAAATCAAACCATCACCAATTAAAGCCGCAGTCTTAATTAAAAAATAAGGCATTTTTTTAATCTTTTGTCCAAGTTCACCTGCAATCTCATTTCCCCATTCTTCAATATTTATTGCTGGATTATCTCCTATAAAGAAAACTTTTTCTTGCTCATTAAGTGTTTCTTTAAAAAGAATATTTTCAATTTGATAAATTGCATTACCTATAAATCCGTATGTTTTTGTACAACCTCTATCTCCTATATGAAAATATTTACGTGAAATAACCATTTCAAAAAAATTCTTGTATGGTGTACCAAACCAAGGTCCCCAAATTGATGTTGGTCTTAAAATTGCCCAATCACAAACAGGCTTATTATCCCAAACTATTTTTTCTGTAAGTACTTTACTTTCTCCATAAATTGTTGATGGAGTATAATCAAACTGATTTTTCGGATAATAACCCGTATGACAAACTAACATTGAAGAAGTTATTAAAATTTTTTTTAAATTGTTTAGCTCATTCGCTATTTTAAGTAAATTATCAACTCCTAAAATATTTGCATTATAGTCTTCTATACTTTTTCCATCCAAATCAGTTCTGGCAGCAAGATGAACAATATAATCCGGTTCAAATTTTAAAACGATTTCTCTAAAGTTTTGCAGGTCATTAATATCTGCTTGCTCCCAATATTTTGACAATTCCTCATTCTGTGGTTCTTTAATGTCAATATTTAGCACTTTATGGCCATCTAAAATTAATTTATCTGTCAAATTTGTCCCTATAAATCCCGAACCTCCTGTTATTAATATTTTATGTTTGATAGACATTCCGTTTTAGTCTTTATTTTTTTAATTTTCTACTCTTTCTAGATATTGTGAGAATAGTGATTTTATTCTAAAATTGAATTGTTCTGGTGAAAATTCTAATTTTGCGTGTTCAATATTGTGTTGTTGAATTTTTAAAAGTGTTTCTAAGTTTTCAAGAAAATATTTTACTGCATTATAGGTACTTTCAACATCATTTGGTTTAACCAGAATACCTTCATCTTTTGTCACAATATCAGACAGAAAATTATGATCTGTTGTAATTACTGCATTTCCTGTTCTCATTGCCTCAACATTAACCAGTCCGAATGATTCTGTTTTAAAGAAAGTCGGAAATAATAGTATATCACTGTTTAAAAATAGTTCCTTTTTATCATTTCCTTTTACTACACCATGATACTTAAATCGTTCGGGATAAATTTGTTGTAGTTTAGATAATTTATCTTCAAACAATAGTTTTACTTCTGCAGATGACATTAAATAATCAGATAAAGGTTCTCCAGCTATATGAAATACAACATTTGTATATTCAGAGGCTATTTTTTCAAATGTATCCAAGGCTACAAAAATACCTTTGCTTTTCATCAAAAAAGAAATATACAATATCTGTATTTCGTCTTTTTTGTTTTTATGGTTAAAATCAACATCATCTAAAATTGAATCATAACAATTTGGAATGACAATTTTTTTCATATTTGATAATGATAATGGCATCAATTCTTTTTGGCGCTCCGTTACAAAAATTGTCACATCTATTTGCTTATATGCCAAAGTAATTATTTTTGAAAAAATATCATTTTCTTCAAAGAGATCCATAATCTCATTACCATGTAAATGATTTATTACTTTTATCCCACGCAACTTACACAGAAAAAGTAGAAACACATCTTTTATAGCACCTTTTTTACTTCTAGTACAGGTAAAATAAACCAGATCAACTTTACGGAAAATTAATATTAAAAAGGTCCTGAATATAGTTATTAATGTTCCAAAATATTTACTTTTTACATTTGTATCAATTAAAAATTCAGGTCTGATTAAATTATATACAATACTTGAAATCAATGCCTGTCCCCCAATTGGTGGTGGGATTGGGCAAAAAAATAAAATGTTTTTTTTCATTTATATCTTTATAATTTTTCATTATTTATTAGCTGGTCTTAGCCTTTAAGATTTGCTAGAATAATAATGAAAAAATAATTTGTAATTTTAAATTTCTGATTGGTTAAAGTTTTCTTTTTGGGACCCCTTAATTTTATATTTTAATTTATAAAATTTTACAAAAAATGAATTCGGCATTGATATTTTGAGTGTTTCTACAAAATATAAATATGAAGTACTTTTAAAATAGTTGAAATAATTACTTAAAGAAGGTATTAACGTGTTTTTTATTTTTAATCTTTCTTTAAAAACTTTTATTCGATTTATATCTGATAGTCCTCCATTTGAAATAGTGGCTATTTCTTCTGAAATTCTAAGAAAAACAGCTCCCTCCAAATAACTTTTTAATAAGAAATCATAATCGGCACAAATTTTATATTTTAAATTATAATAACTTTTTTGATGTAGTGTTCTTTTTATAAGACAAGCCTGATGACTAAAAACCATATCTTTTTTTATATTCTCAATACCACCTGCTTTACGAACAAAACTAAAATCTAAATTTTCAGACAATACGTTGTAATTTCCATAAATAATATCAACATTCTTGTTTTGTTCGATGTAACCAGAAATTTTGTCTAGAATGTTTTTATCATGAAAAAAGTCTCCGGAATTAAGAAAAAGAATCCAGTCTCCTGAACACAATCCAATTCCTTTATTCATAGCATCATAAATCCCGTTATCTTTTTCAGAAACGAAAATATCAATATTACTAATATATTTGTTAATTTGATCCAATGTTGAATCAGTTGATCCACCGTCAATTATCAAATATTCTATATTACCATAAGATTGATTAATTACACTTTCGATGGTTCTTGATATATTAATGTGGTCGTTATAAACTACGGTAATAATGGATATTTTTGGTAACATTTTTAAAATTTAATGAAGTTAAGGTTAAGAGACATACTGTTAGATAGGTCAATATTCCTCCAATATAATCAGGTCTTTGTAATATCAAAACTAAATATATCAGACAGCTTTTTTGAGGAATTGTCAGCCATGCTCTTTTTTTAAAACAAACATAGATATAATAAAATACATGTAAGGAAAATATTAGTCCTCCAATTATCCCATGTATTCCGAATATTCCAAGAAAATTTGCTGACATAAAAGTCCCATAAAACTTACTATCTTCGTTTGAAGCATATGAGATTCCTTGGCCAATTATTGGGGAATCAATAATTGCTTCTTTGGCATTTGATATTAAATTTGATCTATTATCTGCTTGAAAATTGTCCGATGCAGAACCTGGATTAATTATACTCTCTAGTCTTCCTATTGATGACCCATATATAACTCCTTGATATTCGCTATCCAATTGTGAGTATAAATAAACAGAAATAAAAGAAATGAAGAAAAAAGAGATCAAAATTTTTATCAAACTTTTTTTACTTAAATATAATAATCCGTAAAGGGTAAGAATTAAATAAAATGCTACTGAGAATGTAAAAAGTCCCACTATCATTAATGTAGTTTGAATCTTTGTATTTTTTATCGTTAAATCATTTAGCAGTATTCCAACTATTAGATAAAAAGCAAGTGTTCCAGGCTCATCAAAAAAACCTGCCGGACGAATAAATTTACCAAAACCGTAATCAACATTGGTATTTGTAAATGCTATAATAAAATTAAAGCCATCCCTTCCATCAGGGTTTTGAAAAACTGAATAATATGGCAAATTAATTGTTAAACAAAGTATAAAACATATCACAGATAAAACTCCCATAACTAATGACAGCTTAATTAACTGTTTTGATAAAATTCCTATATCTAAGAATAGTAGTACATATATATATATTATAAATGGTACTAAAATTTGAAACAAAAGGTTTATATATGCTAAATCTCTATGAATAAATAAATATATGAATGATGTTAAAATTTGAGATAAAAAGATAAAAGCAATTGTTGTATTTACTTTAATATCTTTGATTTTAAACAAAAGTCCCCCCATCAATAAAGTCGTTAACAAAGCCATTATTATTTTTGCTGGCAAATTGTAAGCTTGTGCAATTGAAAAAGGAAATGCCATAAACATAATAATCCATATTATTACATATCCTTTTTTATTAATCTTAAAGAAACTAATCATTAATATTTTTTCTGTCTAATAAAATTTCATCATAAAGTTTCATATAGTTTTCTGTTACAATTGACGAACTAAAATTCTCAACAATTTTTGTTCTTGAATTAACAGAAAGCTGTTTATGATTATCATCATTTAAAACCCATTGAATACCATTTGCTAAATCTTCCTTTTCGAATGGTCTAGCCAAATATCCCGTTTTAAAATGCTCAACAATATCTAATAATCCTGTATGCCCAAAAGCAACTACTGGAGTACCACATGACATCGCTTCGATTGCAACTTGTGGTAATGTTTCTTGCAAACTAGGTACAACTACTAAATCAACCGCATTATACAAGGAAACTAAACTAACATCATCACTCAAATGACCTAAATAATGTGTTTTAAATTTTAAAAAATCTTTCTCTTTAGGTTCACTACTTCCAAAAATAACCAACTCAATATTATCATTGTCTAATAACTCTAATGCTCCTTTCAATTCTTGATATCCTTTATTAATGTCACTTGTAGCAACCATCGCTCCAAATAATACTAATTTTTTATCTTTAGGAAATTTCCACAAATTTCTTGATAATTCCTTATCGAAAGGAGAAAATAAATCTGTGTCAATAGGATTTGGAAGATTAACGATTTTATGTGTTTTAAACAACGTACTCTCTTTTGCGCAATTTGTAATCCATTGACTCAAACCAATAATAAC
The DNA here is from genome assembly GCF_039595935.1 of Flavobacterium sp. Classification (NCBI taxonomy): domain Bacteria; kingdom Pseudomonadati; phylum Bacteroidota; class Flavobacteriia; order Flavobacteriales; family Flavobacteriaceae; genus Flavobacterium; species Flavobacterium sp. The sequence goes on from NZ_JBCNKR010000005.1 coordinate 365,471, forward strand.
CATATTAGGTATTTTAGAGTATGTTTTCTTTTTTCGATTAAAAACATACCTACTCAAATCATTTTCCTTATCGCTGCCTAGTCTTGGGCAACTTCCACAATTTGCTTTATATTTATTGCAATCCCACATAATATGACACCCTCCTGTGAAGGCCCAATTATCATGCAATGTCCAAACAATTTGCGCTTTAATTTTTGCTAAATCTTCAACTTTAATCATTCCTCCACAAATCCAATGTAAGTGAACAATATCAGGATTAAATGCATTTATTTGATTAACAACATTATTAAAACCTAACCATGAGGGACTAAAAAGTGTTTTATTTTTTTTTTTATAAAATCTTAGTGGAATCAAATCTAATATATGCTTGATTTTAGCAAGTAACTCTTGAAAAAGGCTATTTGGAAAAGCATGTACTGTGTAATCATCACTTAATTTGCGCTGCACGAGCATAGTACTATCAACTCCTTTTAATAAAAGAGATTTATGCAATCTATATGCTGCTCTTGCTGCTCCACCAACATTATCAAATGAATTAACTATTAATATTTTCATTATCTCTTGAACTTAATTTTATTATAAAGTATAAATTCAAGGATGCGATATCTATTTATCATTTAAACTTTAGAATTATTTAAAAAAATTTGAAGAAATTCAATCCTCTAAATTTATTATAAGAAATTACAGAACAATAAAAAACACTTATAAGTGCATCTTATTTTAACGCTTTTTTTAATTCTACTGAACTTTTTAAATATTGTAGTCCAAAAAAATCTTTAACAAATATTAAATCGTCTGAATTTGGATTTTCAGATAAAATAGACATTAATTTTTTCTGTATTTGATAATAATCAACCATATGATCTTCTGCTTCTATAAAACCAATTCTATTGATATGCTCCTCATTTCCTTTTTCTGCAGAAAATTCACTTTTTTGACTAAATAATTTAATTTTTTTATTTAAACATAAGCAATAGGCAATATAAGTTCCTATTTCATTAGAGATTACAAAATCTGATAATTCGATAATTGATCTAAGTCTATTCAAGAAAAACATATCGTTTATATGCCCAGCTGTAGTAACTTTATAACCTTTTTGTATATATTTTTCTGCTCTACCAATTTGAATATCTTTCCAATACAAACAAACCAATACACTATCAAATTCTTTTTCAATTTTATATTTGTCTATGTTCTTAATAAAAAAATCTGTATCAAAACTACTCAAAACCCCATCTATAGAGTGGAATGGAAAAACTAATAATGTTTTGCCCATTTCTTTTTTTATTTTATCTTTTTCTTCTATTGATAATAAAGAATCCGCATAATGAATATAAGGTCCAATTTTAATAACATTTAAACCATCCGAATATTTTTTTTGCAAATATTTTTCCCTATAATCACTAAATGTAAATACTATATCTCCCTTTATATATTTTTCAGACACAAAACTGGAGAATATAAAACCATGTTCATTTGTAATTTTACTTTTCAAATTTGATAATCCAATATATTTTGAAATCACCTGGTTAAAACCGTAAAACTGTATTTCATTTGGATAGAAAAAAGGCGCAATATTCTTAGCTAATTCATTATAATTAAATAAATCTATCTTTTTTCTTCGATAACATTCTTCTGTCATTTTTTGAATTTCTTTAGAATTTTTCAATTTCAACAACAGGTAAATATAATTTCTAGATATGGAAAATTTTAAAAAATATTCTATAATCTTTCTTTTCATTTATTTTGTATATTTTTTGTGTAATTATTTTTATAAAAAAAGACTAAAATGAGCAATAAAACAGAAGTTATTAGCAACTTATATATATAATTAACTTCTACTAAAAAAAGAACTGCTATAAAACAGAATATTGTTGTTAAAAACCAAATTAGAGGTTTAAAATTGATTATAGCAATTTCTCTATAATCCTTCAAGAAAAAAACGCCATAGCCCATTATCAAATAACTGAAGAATAACACAAAAGCAGGAACTTTAAAACCTAAAGTGGGAATTAGCAAAAAATTAGATATTACACAAAAAATTCCCGCTCCAAAAGTAACTTTCCAAAGATTTCTAGTTTTTTCATTATAGAATAAAAAACTTCCAGTGCCAAAATACATAGGTCTGTAACTATGCCCCATTATGAAGACTATTGCTAAAAAATATGTAGCTTGTAAATGATCATTTTTAACGATTAAATAAAAAATTTCTTTCATCCATATACATCCTAGAGTAACGGCAATTAAAAAGGTACCCTGAATTATCCAAATTAAATTGCGAATTGAAGTATATTCTTTGTTTCTCATTAATTGAAACAATATTGGACCTACTGCTGTGTTTATTGCACCAACAAATAAAGCCATTAAATTTCCAAATGTTGCGGCGAAACCGTAAAATCCAATTTGAACAGTCGCAACCATATAATACTTTAATATTAAACTGTCAGCAGAACCAAGTAAAAATGAACCATAATAATGAGGAATCATTGGTAAAGAAACCTTTAAACCTTTTTTAATTACAATCGTTTTGAAATGATAAATAGGTCTTATACCTAATTTATAATGTAAAGGATACCAATATGAAACATTTAATAATAAAGTCGATACACAAGTTGAAAAAAACCATCCCATGTAATGCAATTCAAAAATTACAATAGTTACATAATTTAATATTATTGATATAAAAGAGACTATTATAGTTCGAACTACAACTTGTTTTGGCTGCTGATTTAACTGATAATATAATTGACCAATATCAGCAGTTGGACCAAATAAAACTATAGGTATTACATTAAATACAATAATTAGGAATACATTATCACGAGCTTCTAAAGGAACAATATAGTATATTATTCCTGCTAGTAAAATAGAATAGATAACCATCCATAGGTTTAAAAAACCATAAAATTGAGCCCATCTTTTCTTATAATGATTATTGTGTTTATAAAATACATTGGTTAAAGGTAAATTAAGACCTAGCATTGCTAAAACACCAATAAGTCCCATACTTGAGTTTAACAATGATTGCACCCCATAATCTACTGGATTTAAAACTGCTGTAAAAATTGGCAGCATTAACAGATTAATTATTTTAGGTATAAATGGGGCTAAACCATATATTAAACTATGCGAAATAACTTTTTTAAACATAAAAACTACATTTTCACTTTTATAGATAGTGAAATAGATTCTAAATAGATTTAAATATCGAGTGTATTCAAATCTATTTGCGAAAGATAAATTGATGTGCCATATTGATTTTCATGTGCCGAATAATAGCTCATCCATAAAATATTATCTTTTAAAATCATCCCTGCATAAGAACAATCTCCACCACTAGGAAGCTCTAAAAGTTTTTTATATTTATTTAATTCTACATCATATACTCCTAAAATCAATCTTTGACCTTCTCTTCCAGAAACTAACATTTTATTCTGATCTAATAATAAAAAATTAGGCCCACCGAAACTAGTAACCGGTATTTCTCCAAACCAATCCCATTCTAATTCTGGTTTTTTTGATTTTCCAATTATTGCACTTCCAGAGCTTCTTCTTGCAAGAATAAAAAATTCTCCGTTTTTACTGATACGAATTGTCGCTTCATTAGGTAAATTTGTAATTTTTTTAAAAACATTAGTTTTTCTAAAAAATTCTCCATCATTACTAACATATAAATCAAAAATACCATTTAAATTATAACCTACAGAGTAAGCTTTATTTTCAAACCAAGTAATTCTCCATGGCCAAGCTTGATTGCCCTGAGTTTTTGATTGAGAATCTTTAACATTGTCAAGAACAACGCTCTTTAATTCTTTCCAGCCGCTAGTCGAAGAATAATATGAAATATAATCTGAAAAACCTGTCAGTTCTTTGTTTGTATAGGTAGATCCGTGAATATAAAGCATTAATTTCCCATTATTCTGAGAAAATTTCGGATCTCTTAAATCAATTCCAGAAACATTAAATTCTTTTATCAGTGTCCATTTTTTTCCATCAGAACTACTTAACATTTTTACAATTCCATCTGTGCCTAACGCATGTGAATCTGATTCTCTGAAAACTAAAAAAAACTGATTATTAAAAAAAACTAAGTCTGTAAAAGCTTGATGCTTGCCTTTATCATTTGTTAATCTTTTGACGATAATAGAACTATTATCATCATTATCTTGTGAAGTACAAGATGTGCAAAATAAAACCCCAAAAAATAAACTTAGTAAAATTCTCTTCATAAAAAATTAGCTTATGTGAATTTGTTTCAATGCATCTCCTTTTTCTAAATCTACCACTACTTTTTTACCAAGAATATCTTTTAAAAATTTTGGATGCATTCCAAATCCTGGCCTAATTGAACGAACATTATTTTCAGTAATAATTTCACCTGATTTAATATTTTCGACAACGTATAATGATCTTGAAAAATCTTTCCCTTTTCTTTGTTTTTCTGTTAGCTTATAATCAACAACTCCAATAGCGCTTTCAGCTTCGCGTACAGCTTTTACCATTTCACTAAACTCTTCTTCATTCATTGAGAAAGAAGCATCAGGCCCTCCAATAGCTCGATCTAAGATAAAGTGCTTCTCTATTATTTTTGCACCAAAACAAGTTGCTACAATAGGTACTGTAGACCCCATTGTATGATCAGACAAGCCACTAATTACATTATATCGTTCTGCTAAATCCTTTACCATAGACATATTGGCTTCATTAATCGGAGCTGGATAGCTAGAAGTGCATTTTAATAGTGCTATATCCTTATTTCCCATTCTCCTGCATGCATCTAATGCCAGTTCAATGTCTGTTTGTTCAGAAATACCTGTAGAAATAATAACTGGTTTTCCTTTTGAAGCAACATATTCAATTAAAGGTATGTCAGTGATTTCAAATGAAGCGATTTTGTAAGCAGGAACATTTAGTTTTTCAAGAAAATCAACTGCTGTCTTATCAAATGGAGAAGAAAAGCAAATTAGTCCTTCTTCTTCTGCAACCTTAAATAATTCTTCATGCCACTCCCATGGTGTATAGGCTTCTTGATATAGTTTATGTAAATTTTGTCCATTCCAAATTGTTCCGTTAATGATAAAATCGTCTTTGTCACAATCTATAGTCATTGTATCAGCAGTGTATGTTTGCAATTTGATACAATCTGCACCAGCTCTTTTAGCTGCTCTTATAGTATCTAAGGCTGTTTTTAAATTACCGTTATGATTTGCTGATAATTCAGCAATTATAAAAACTGGTGATGTACTATTTATTTCTATGTTTCCTAACTTCATAATAATATAACTAATTTATTGATCTTACTAAACAAAAAGCTTCTGCAAAATTATTACCTATAACTATTCCCCATCTTTGAGCTTGAATTCGTAATGCTTCTGGTGAACGAGGATGTGGATATTCTCTACGTTCAAATTCGTAACTTTCCATTCCTTTAATTTTTGCATTAATATCTTCCTCTGATACACTAAAAAATAAATTTGGCAAAAAATGTCTCGGATCTGTAGAAGATCTCCATTCTGTCCCTGAAGGAGTTTCAAAAGTTATTATGACTTTAACTTTTTCATTTTTCATTGGTCTGCAAGAAGTTATAACAGATTCAAAAGTTCTTTGATGATCAATATTTACATCTCCACCATGATGTGTAAAAATTACATCTGGATTAAAAAGACTCTTTTCTTTTTCAATGGTTTTTACTATATCAAGCAAAGCTACTGAATCAAAACGATTATCTGGAAAATCATAAATACTTGTACTGTGATAACCAATAGCTAATTGAGCTTTTTTTATATTTTCTCGATGAATGGATAATTCTTTCTCCCATACATTTACATCTCTTGTATCTGATCTTGATGTTATTCCTTCTCCCAGGATTACAACATGAGTCTGAACATTATATTCCTTTATTAATTTATGAAATGTAGCTCCTAATCCTAGTAATTCATCATCAGGATGTGCAACAACAATCATTATTTTTTTATTTCTTAAAGATTCGAACATTGGCCTTTATTATTTCTTGAGTTTCATCAAAACTGGCGTTATCAAACTCAAATTTTAAATTATTTGTTTCTATATATCCATTTGGATAACCTTCACAATCAAGCATCCTAATATAATCATATACTTCTTGTAGTTCATTTAATAAAATCAAATTACTATCCTCTTTTTTTCTTCTTTTAAATTCAACCACCTCGCCAACTTGTGGTTTTGCAACAATTTTGTTATTTATAATATCAAAAATCATATTTTCGATTATTCCTGACGCACGAAGAAAAATTTCAGATGCTGTACCATACAACTCTAGAGGGGCTTTTAAATAAATATCTCCTGTATCTAGTCCTTCTTCTACTCTCAAAGCAGATATTTTGGTTGATTTATAACCTCTAACAATTAAATTCTGCAAGGGACTACCACCTCTTCCAAATGGAAGATCTGTCATATGAAAAACAATACATTCATATTTATCAAATATTTCCTTTGGTATAATATGTGACCAATGTGGAATAAAAATTTTGGTTGGATTAATTTTTTTTAAATTGTCAAGATTAAAATCTTTTTTTGAATCAATCATAAACCATTTATCATTGCTAAAAAAAACTTCTAGATTACTAAAAAGCTCTTTGTGCCAGCTTTTTTCTGACAGAATTAAATATCTAAACATGATTAATTTAAATTAATATTCAAAAAATGCAAAATCCGGATCATTTATTAGTAATTGTTTAAATCCTAATTTAATAAACACCGAAGAAGATGCTTCATTATATTTTTTTACAGTAGCCTTAAATTTAAATGTTTTAAATTTTTTCAGTAAAAGGTTTACTATTTGTGTTCCAAGACCCTGGCCTCTATAATTGTAATCAATAGAATAATCAATATGCCATACGGAATCAATTTCATCTATTCGTATTTGCCCAAATGAATTATTTCCATCACTTAAAATGAACATTTGCGTTTTGGAACTATTCATTTTTTTCTCAAACCAGATTATATGCTTTTCCCAAGTAATTGTATCCTGATTGATTGCATTTTTTCTAACATGCATATCATTTGCCCAGTTAAATAATAACTTTGTATCATTTTCTTTAACTTCTCTTAAAAAAAGGATATCTTGTTTAATTATAAGATTTTGCATTTATAAATTTTGAATGAATAACTACATCAATGAATTTACCATCAAAAAAACAATGATTTTTTAAAACAGCTTCTTTCTGATATCCTTCAGTTTCGATAACCTCATACAAATGAGGTCTTAGATCAAATGCATAAGTATATATTTTGTAAAGATTTAATTCATTAAAAGCAACAATTTCAATTAATCTTAAATAATTTGACCAATATTTTTTGAAATTATCCTTCTGTAACTTAGTATTCATCACAAAAGATATCTCTGCATTTTTATCAATCCAATTAATATGAACCAAGCCTCCATAACCTATACATATATCATTCTCCAAAAAAGAAAATAAAATCTGTCTCGGCCTTTCCTGATTAAAAAGATTAGCTATAACATCATCAAAATAGTGATCTTGATCTTCAATTGTAAGTGGCTTATCCTGACGTAAATGATAAATTTGTTCGTTCCGCCAATTCATTATTTCAAGTCGATCTTCATAACGAATCGGTATAATTTTAAAATTATCTAAACTGAAAAAAGATTTTTCCAGACAGACATACTTAGCTCCTTTTTTAAACATCACAATAATTTATTTTCAACTTTAATATTTTGTTAAATAGTAATAAATTTTAAGATTCTAAATGTTTTTTTAAAATTTCTGAAGCATTTTTTAATTCAAACTGATCTAATAAGTAATGCGCTTCCTTAATTTCCAGATTAATTGTCGGGAATTGTCTCTTTTGAAAATTAAAAGAATTAGATTCAAATAACCATGGAAATTTTGAATAAGTAACCTTAATTAGTTCAATACCTCTTAAACCAACATTATTATTTATCTGAGAAAAAATAGATGATAGTAGCGTATAATCTGAGGAGTAATCAACCGTAAGTCTAAAATCTTTAAAAATCTCTTCACAACTCACCACATACTCCCCCTTTTTAAATTGAGAGTTATTTTTTATAAATAGAGTAACATGTTCTCTATCTGAATCATTTAAATTACAATTTTCAAGAGAAATCAGAGCATCTGGTGCTATTACTTCAAAATTCATTCCAATTGGCAACCCAACTGTATTTGTATAATCATTATTATTAAAAAAATGATATTTTATAGTATCATCTAATATTTTAATATCAATTACTGGATTATCTGCAGTTAGCCTTACAACACAATTATAATTATCTCTTTTGGCGATAGAAATAAACCTGCTTAAGACATCCTCTTCATTACCTCTAAAAATTTCTACTTTGTTTTTTTTACAAAATGCTTCCAATATATCATTTTCAGTATTTGTAGAACTAGCAACTATGATTTTATTATCGAATTCTGAAAAATTTAATTCATCTAGTATCCATGACAATAACGTCTTATCACCACCTAAAGGAATCGGTAATAAAATTTTACCAGGCAATCTTGTAGATTTCATTCTTGCCTGTATAATAAAGGCAATTTTTTTATTTGATTGTCCACCCTCCATCTATAATGATATTTTGTCCTGTTATAAAATCTGACATTTCAGAAGATAGAAAAACAAAAGCCCCTGCAAGATCTTCTGGTTTTCCTATTCGCTTTAAAGAAGTTTTATTTTCAAGTTTTTTTATAAACATTTCTGATTTTTGAACTTCTAAAGAAGGGAATGGTCCTGGAGTAACTGAATTAACATTTATTCCTAAATTACCTAAAAAACTAGCATAATATTTAGTCAATTGTATAATTCCAGCTTTTGCTGCCCCATAATGTGGTGGGTTTAAAAATTGCTCAAAATCATCATATACATCAAATTGCGGAGCAACTAAACCATACATTGAAGATACATTAATAATTTTCCCTCCTTTAGTTTTAAAATAAGGTATAATCTCCCTTATACATCTAAAAACACTACTCAAAGTTCCATCTATACCAGTACTCCATTCATCATCTGTCATATCTTCTGGAGATTTTCCTTTACTATAAAACGCATTATTTATAAGTACGTCTATTTTATTGTTTTTTTCAAAAATATTTTTAAAAGTAATTTTTATATCTTCTGTACTAGAGATATCACAATACTCAAAAAAAAGACTATCCTTATGACTATCTCCAAAACAATTCAAAAATTTATTCTTATCACGACCTAACACATATACTTTAGCGCCATGATACAATAAACTTTCTGTAATAGCTTTTCCTAAATACCCATAACCTCCAGTTATCAGTATAACTTTTTTATCTAAATTAAATGTTTTAATCATTATGACATTTTAGGCCAATTCGATGGCATTAAAATTTGATCAGTAAAATCGAAATCCTGATCTGGAAGATTTCTACTAAGATCGATATTTTTTAAGTTATCCTTAAGCTGTTTTTCATCATTAACTCCCATAATTACAGTATCAATAAAGTCCAAAGACAAAACATATTTTAATAGTGATTTGGACAAATCTTGTCCTAAATCTAACTGAAGACTTTTTATTATTTCTTTTGTGTCATCAAAAAAAGACGGAAGTTTTTGAACATCAGTAAAAAAAAGACCTTGTAAAAATACAGAACGAGTATGTATTTCACACCCCATATTTTTTAATGCAATCAAACTATCCTTAAACCTATTATCAAAATAATTATACGGAACTTGTACTAAATCTGGGGTATAGCCTTTTTCTAATAGCTTATCTATTTCCTGAGGGCTATTCAATGAAAAACCTATTTTCTCAACTTTTTTATTACTTTTTAAAAACTGTAACTCCTCCCATAATGTTGGATTATTGAGTAATGATAATGGTCGATGTGATAAATATCCATAAATTGAATTTAGTTTCAAATTTGCTAAACTTTTATCAAATTCATTTTGGATATTTTTTTCAGAAATAAATTTTGATACAATCTTAAACTTAGTGAGATCATTATCCCCCAATACTTTTTCCGCATTTCCATATGCTGATGCAGTATCAATTATAGATATATCATATTTTTTTGCCGTTCGCAAAACATTTAAAACCTCATTTTGAGAAGTTTGACCTGTTAAATTTGATACTCCATATTGCATACCAAATTGAACTGATCCTAATCCTATTTTATTTAACGGAATCATAAAATGCAATTACTTTATCTATAACAAAATTTTGCTCTTCAATTGTTAAGGTAGGATACATCGGTAAACTTATGCATTTTGAATAATAGTTTTCAGAGATACTCAAATCAGTATCATTATTATATCCTATTTTTTTATAATAAGGTAATTGGTGAACTGGAATATAATGGATTTGGGCATAAATTTTATTTTGATGCAAATAATCATAAAGCCCTTTTCGATCTTCAACTTCTATTACAAAAAGATGATGCGCATTTAAAAAATTATCTGGTAAACTTTGAAATTTAATCTTTCCTTCAAAAGCTTTTTTATATCTTTTTGAAATCTCATTTCTCACTTCGACACCTTTCTCATTTCTTGATAATTGTGAGATTCCTAGTGCCGCCTGAAAATCAGTTATTCTATAATTATAACCTAATGTCTGCATTTCGTAAAACCATCCACCTTGATTTTCTGACATATTTTCTTTTGTTATTCCATGAGAACGTAAAAGGAATAATTTTTTATAAACTTCTTCAGAATTCGTAGTGACCATTCCGCCTTCTCCACAAGCGATATGCTTAACTGGATGAAATGAAAAAACAGCTGCATCAGCATATACTCCATTACCACAAAATTGTTTTTGATTTTTAGAATCAATAAAATATCCACCTGGAGCATGACAAGCATCTTCCAAGATCCAAAGTCCATGATCATCTGCTAATTTTCTAAACGCTTCTAAGTTTACTGGTAATCCCGCAAAATCTACAGGAATTATTCCTTTAAAGAAACCTTTAGGTTTACTTTCTATTAGTTCTCGTGTTTTATCAAGTGATAAAAGATAAGTATCTTGATCTATATCAGCAAACCAAACTTCAGCTCCTACAAAACGCGCGCAATTAGCTGAAGCTGCAAAAGTAATTGGAGTTGTGATTACTCTATCTCCTTCTACCAACCCTAATGCCATAACACCAATATGTAACCCAGCTGTTGCATTATTAACCGCTACAGCATATTTTGCACCAACAGATTTTGCAAACTTCTCTTCAAATTCTTTTATTTTCGGGCCTTGCGTTAAAAAATCAGATTTTAAAGTTTCAATTACAACTTTAATATCTTCATCTGTTATATCTTGTCTTCCGTAGGGAATAATTTTATTTTCCATTATACTTCAAAATTAGCATCAACATGTTCTTTTATTAAAGTTCTTAGCGTATCAACGGTTTCCCAATCCTCATTTGAACCAGAATTGTAATTAAACCCTTCCTCAACTTTCTTTGCATTAAAATGATTTAAATATTGCTCTAATTTAAAATTAGGAATTGAAGGTAATATTGTATAATATTTACCTAAGTCATAAGTGTAAAAAGAATCAGACGCAGTAATCATTTCTTCATGAATTTTTTCGCCCGGTCGAATTCCTATTACTTCAATTGGACAAAGCGGAGCAATTGCTTCAGCAACATCAGTAATTTTATAAGATGGTATTTTAGGAATAAAAATTTCTCCACCCCATGCATGTTCCATTGCATGCATAACCATATCTACTCCTCCCTGAAGAGAGATATTAAAACGAGTCATTGCAATATCAGTTATTGGTAATTTACCTTCTTTCTTTTTATTAATAAAAAACGGAATTACAGATCCATTAGATCCCATTACGTTTCCATATCTAACTACTGAAAATTTTATAGGATTAAATCCCTTTATATTGTTTGCTGCAACAAATAACTTATCAGAGGTCAATTTTGTAGCTCCATAAAGATTAATTGGCGCACAAGCTTTATCAGTTGATAAAGCGACAACATTTTTCACATTGGTTTGCATTGCTGCATGAATAACATTCTGAGCACCTCCTATATTTGTTTTTATGCATTCATCAGGATTATATTCAGCCAGATGCACATGTTTCATAGCTGCTGCATGGATCACATAATCTACTCCTTGAAAAGCTCTTACTAATCTTTGTTCATCTCTAACGTCACCCAAAAAAAATCGAATCTGAGGATAGCTGCTTAATGGATATTCCTGAGCCATTTGAAATTGTTTTTGCTCATCTCTAGAGAATATAATTACTTTTTTAACTAATGGGTAAGTACTAAAAATATGTTTTGTTAGTGCTTTACCAAGAGATCCTGTTCCTCCTGTTATTAAAATTGTTTTATTGTTCAACATATAATAGTTGTTATAAATATTAAAAAAAAGATTTAAATTAATCGTTTAACTATACGTTTAATAATTAAATAAATCAACATTAAAAAACCTCCTAAAAAACCTCCAAAGATTATACCTTTTGCTTTACCAAAGCGTTCTTTAAACAATGGCAATATAGGCTTATCTATTACTTGAATAAGGGGAGTTTCTCTACGCAAAGTAACTTTTGCTAATTCTGTTTGTTTTACCAGTTCTGTAAGGATAGCTGTATTAGCCTGAACATCTACCTGTCTTCGAACTGATGGCGCTTTCCGAACATTAAGAGCAGGATTTAAGTTAAAAGTATTATCATTAGCTACAGCAACACCCGTAATTGCCCCATTAAGCTCACTTCGAATAGAATCAGTTTGTCTTTGAAGTATATTCATGTTTAATCTGGCTTTTTTGCTTTTGGTATCTATGTAAAAATTTCCAACTTGTTGAACCAACCCTTCACAAAAATATTTTGAAAAAAGCTCATCGCTTGAAGAAACTTCAACAGTGATGATTGATATTTTTTTATCTTTTTGATCAACACTTAATCCCCCTTTTGATAATCTGTCAAAAATAATCCCTAAAATACTATCTTGAACACGATTAAAATTTTGACGCTGTGAATTAGGTAAAAACTGAATCTTTTTTAATTTCAAATCTTTATCCCATTTTTCTCTCCAGTCATTATTTTTAATATACATCTCAGCCAAAGAAATAGTCTTACCATCTACAGTAACAGGTGATAAAAGTGTTTTTTCAACCATATATCTTGATTTAAACAGCTCAGTTAAATTACTCCCAGAAAACATTCCCCCACCACTTCCGCCTAAATCTAATCCAAGTGTACTAGCCAAGCCTAATGCTCCACCAAATCCTCCTCCAGCTTTTTCATCTTCTAGAGCAAAGGATAATTTGGCCGTATAAATTGGCTTTTTTATTAGTGAGTAACCAATTCCTAAAAATGCTCCTAATATTCCTGCCAGCATTATAATTTTCCATTTAGAAAATAGATAGGCTGTCCATTCTTTTAATTTTATAATTAATTCTTTCAATGAAATTTCATCATTTTCAAAAGCAATATTATCCATTTAATTTATTTAAAAGCTGTTACTATTAATAATGCCAGACTAGTTAATACACTTCCAATACTAACCCATTCTCCTGTACTCATTTTTTTAGTTTCAGGTTTTTCAGGAACAACAATTTGTGAATCAGGTTCGACTGAAGGATATGCTCTGAAAAATAAAAATGATTTTGTTACATCTGCCTTACCATTTGGATATATAATATATGCCTTTCTCTTCCATCCTTTATTATTAACTCCCCCTACAGCATTAATGTAATATTTAAATCCTTTTCCGCTTCTATATGGAATTTCAGATGTTAATAATACATTTCCTGTCACTTTAACACCTTCATTATATACAGCTACTTCAATCTCATCGCCTGGAAATAATGTAACATTAGAATAATGATCTTTATCTTTCTCTATTTTTTCCCAGTTAATAGGAATTGTAGAAAATTTTATATCCGCTAATTTTTCTTTTAAAGAATCATTTTTAGATAAATTTAAATCTACACTTTCTAATTTTTCAATTTCTTCTTTCTTTATAGGTCTTTTAATTTTCATTCCTTCTATATTAGAAATTGAAGTTAAACCACCAGCCCTCAAAACTATGTCATAGACTTTTTCTTTTTTATTTGCTAAAACATATTTTCCTGGATAAACAACGGCTCCTGAAATAGTAACCATTTCTGGCTTTTCATAAACCGCTATTCTTCTAATATTTATAACATCAAAAGGTTTTAAAATAAAATTTTTAATCTGTTCATTGTTATCTGTAGTAATTTCAAGTTGAACTAATTCTACACGTTTTGGATCTGAATCATTTATTTTATCAGATTTAACCATTCTTGCAATTTCAACTCTTTTTGATGCAGAGCCAGTTAATCCTCCAACTTGTACTATTAGATCATTCAAGGTTAAATTTTCGTAATAATCGTAAACTCCAGGTTTTTTCACTTCTCCATCTATAGTAACTTTATATTCTTCTCTAAAATCCAAAATAGAGTAAACAGTTACTATATCTTCTCTCCTTAATTCAATATCTGCATTTATGTCTCCAGATAATGCTGCACTTAAATCTACATTTACTATTTCAGTTGTTAAGTCTGACTTTAAACGAATAATTCTAGCTCTTTTACTATATGCATCTTCTTTAAGTCCTTCTGCTCTTGTAACAATATCCGATACCCTCATTCCTTCTGTAAAAGAATAATAATCCGGTCTAAAAACAGCTCCTTCGATTTTAATTCTATTTTCAAATCTGTTTAGAATCTTTGTTACTCTAAAAACATCTCCAGATTGTGGTTTATAGATTGAAAAATCACTTTCATTTATATCATGAACTTTGAATTCTTTTCCTGTTTTTTGAGTTACATTTACAGAAGCTGTATAAGCAAACTCGTTAAACCCTGAAGCAAAGTTTAATAAATCTGAAAAAGTTTCGCCCTTTTTCATCTCAAAAATACCTGGACGTTTTACTTCTCCTTGTAATGTTACTCTTTGGCTGTAAGCCGGAATTCTTATAACATCATTATCCTTTAAGCTAACATTATCAGACTGATCTCCTTTAACTAAAAATCTATATATATCTATATTTTTAAAAACTTTATTATTGCGAATCAATTCAATATTTCTATAACTCCCATTCTTCCCTGGTCCTCCAGCTAGATGTAATGCATTATAAACTGTTGCTAGAGATGAAATTGAATAATTCCCTGGCTGCTTTCCTCCAACTACGGTTATTTTTATGGTACGTATTTGAGTTAGACTAACACTAACTTGTGACTGACCGGAGCGAACTGTACTATAAACTTTTGCAATTGCCGATTTTATCTTTTGTGTAGCAGCTTCAACTGACATTCCTGATACTGGTATTTGCCCTACATATTGAATTGTGATTTTACCTTCAACACTTACTGGAATACTTGCGTTATATTCTTGAATTCCATAAACACTAACTTGTAATTCATCTCCAGGACCTAATACATAATTCACTGGTGTAGCTAATTTTAAATCCGGTTCAAAATTAAGAGTTGGGTTATCAAAAAGTTCCGATCCAAAAATTAATGCATTTGCTGAATCTTTTACTTTTTCATTTATAATTTTTTCTTGTTTTCTCCCTGTATCTTTGGTAATATCTTGATTTTTTGGTTTATCAGCCAATTTAGCGGAATACATATTTAGCTTCGTCTTTAGCTTATCAAATTCTGCCTGGCTCATTCCTCTCGAAAGCGCCATAGGTTCAACTTGTTCAATTGTTGTATTATTACTTTTTAATTGTGCATTAATTTTAGCTAAATCATCATCCGTTAAATAATCTACATTTATGGTGCTTAGATCTTTAGATCTTAGTATATCTTGAGCGTTTACATGTAAGGAAGTAAGTAAAATCGTAAAGAGAATAAAAACGTATGTTATTTTTTTCATATTAAATTGTTTGATAAAAATAAATCTTATGAATATTGTTTTTTATAGTAATCTTTATAAGAACCTAAAGTCACATTTCGTAACCATTCTTCATTTTCAAGATACCAGTTTATTGTTTTTTCTAATCCTTCTTCAAAGGTTACAGATGGCTTCCATCCTAATTCTTTATTTATTTTTGAGGCATCAATTGCATAACGTAAATCATGACCTGGTCTATCTTTAACATATGTAATTAATTCATGAGAAGTGCCTTCTGTTCTACCTAATTTTTTATCCATTAAATTACACAAAAGCTTAACTAACTCAATATTTTTCCATTCATTAAACCCACCGATATTATAAGTTTCATGATTTTTACCTTCATGAAAAACTAGATCTATTGCAATTGCATGGTCTTCAACAAATAACCAATCACGAGTATAGTTTCCATCTCCATATACTGGCAATGGCTTATTGTTTATAATATTATTTATAAAAAGAGGAATTAATTTTTCAGGAAAATGATAAGATCCATAATTATTTGAACAATTAGTTAAAACATATGGCAAGCCATAAGTTTCACCATAAGCTCTGACAAAATGATCCGAACTAGCTTTTGATGCAGAATAAGGAGAATTAGGATCATAAGGTGTATTCTCTGTAAAAAGCCCTTCCCTACCAAGAGAACCATATACTTCATCTGTACTAATATGGTAAAATCTTTTTCCTTCAAAATTCCCTTTCCATTGATTTTTTGCAGCATTCAATAAATTCATTGTCCCAATAACATTTGTTTTTACAAAAGCTAACGGATCTTCAATAGAACGATCAACATGTGATTCAGCTGCTAAATGCAAAATCCCATCAAAATTATGTTTTAAAAAAAGATTATTAATAAATCTTTCATCAACTATATCACCTTTTACAAAAGTATAATTTGGTTTATCCTGTATATCTTTTATATTTTCCAGATTTCCCGCATAAGTTAATGCATCCAAATTAAAAATTTGATAATCTGGATATTTATTCACGAAACGTCTTACTACATGAGAACCGATAAAACCAGCTCCACCAGTTATAAGAATTTTTTTCATTTTGATTAATTTAATAAATCTGAATTTTGTTTTTCTAATTCACTATAGATATCTTTTACATCTTGTGAATTTTCTTTTTGTAAAATCAGATTTGCAGTATTAGTATGCACAAATATAGCATTTTGTAATCCTAAAAAAGTTGTATGAGTATCACAACCAATAACCATATTGCCATTTTTATCTACTGGATGTCCCTTTGCAACTAAATATTCATAAACAGACTCAAATGATCCTAAATCTGACCATGAAAATGAAGCTGGTACAACTTTAATTTTTTTACTACGTTCCATTACAGCATAATCAATACTTATTGATGGAATTTGTAAAGATAAATCTAAATCAAGAAAACCTTCTTTATGAGCTTCCCACACAGCTTTTGAACTTTCATATACATCTGGCTGAAACTGTTTCAATTCGTCTAAGAGTACACCTGCTTTGAAACAAAACATACCGCTGTTCCATAAAAAATTACCTCTTGCAATAAACTCTTTTGCTGTAGTTTCATTTGGCTTTTCCCTAAATGATATTACTTTATCTCCTTTTGATTCAATGTACCCATAACCTGTTTCTGGCTTAGTTGGAATAATCCCAAATGTAACAATAAACCCTTCTTGAGCTTTATTAATAGCATCCTGAATTGCATTATTATAATCATCCATTTTATCAATAATATGATCAGATGGGGTGATTATTAATATATCTTCAGGATTTGATGCAAATGCTGCAAAAGCAATAGCTGCTGCAGTATTTCTTGGTGTCGCTTCAACAATATTCACATAGTCTGTCTTTGTTTTATTCATCACTTTTCCACTTAAATGGTGATTATCAACATTTCCAACTACCATAACTTTATCTGCTAAATGGCTATTACGCTCAACAGTCATTTCAAACAAAGATTTATTTTCAAATATTTCTAAATATTGCTTTGGCTGGCTTTTACGAGAAAGAGGCCATAATCTGCTTCCTACTCCGCCAGTTAAAATTACATGTATTATTGATTTTTTATTTTCCATTTATTTAAATTTAAAAAGCAGAAAATCACAGTCTATTATCTGCGATTTCTCCTAAGACGCCTTTAACGTCATATAATAAACTATCATTTTTTTGCAACGCTGAAAAATTCAACCCTAAAAACTCGCTATGAGCTACTCCTAAAACTATAGCATCGAATTTTTCTGTTGGTAAAGAATTTTTAGTGTCTAATTTATATTCATTTTTCACCTCTTCCGGACTGGCTAGAGGATCAAATATTGTAACTACTATCCCGTATTCTTTTAATGCTTTTATTACATCTACTATTTTAGTATTTCTAACATCCGGGCAATTTTCTTTAAATGTGATTCCTAACATTAAAAGTTCTGCTCCATTAACTGAAATACCTTTTTTAATCATCAGTTTTACAATTTGTGAAGCAACATACTCACCCATGCTGTCATTTAAACGTCTGCCTGCTAAAATTATTTCAGGGTGATAGCCAAATTCTTGTGCTCTTTGGGCTAAATAATAAGGATCTACCCCTATGCAATGACCTCCAACAAGACCCGGTTTAAATGGTAAAAAGTTCCATTTTGTTCCTGCGGCTTTTAATACTTCCTGAGTATCAATATTCATTAAATTGAATATTTTAGCCAATTCATTAACAAAAGCAATATTAATGTCTCTTTGAGAATTTTCTATAACTTTTGCAGCTTCAGCTACTTTTATTGATGGTGCTAAATGCGTTCCGGCAGTTATTACGGACTTGTATAATGAGTCTACTTTTATTCCTACTTCTAGAGTTGAACCAGATGTTACTTTTAAAATTTTTTCTACCGTATGCTCCTTATCCCCCGGATTAATTCTTTCAGGCGAATACCCAACAAAAAAATCTTCATTGAATTTAAAGCCGGATATTTTTTCAAGAACAGGCACACATTGTTCCTCAGTAACTCCCGGATAAACTGTTGATTCGTAAATTACAATATCTCCTTTTTTTAAGACTTTAGCAACTGATTCACTTGATTTATATAAGGGAGTAAGATCTGGACGATTATTTCGATCTACTGGGGTAGGAACTGTTACAATGAAATAATTGCATTTTGAAATATCTTCAAGAGAATCTGTGCAATAGAGTCCAATTTTATTATCATGATCTGTAGTCAATACTTTTTGAAGTGTTTCTTTATCTACTTCTAATGTTGTATCAATACCTGCATTTAAACTTTCAACTCTTGCTTTGTTTATATCAAAACCAACAACTGAATATTTTGTAGCAAATAATCTAGCCAAAGGCAGGCCTACATAACCCAAACCTACAACCGCTATTTTTATGTTTTCTTCCAATTTTATTTTCAATTTATTAGTTTCAGTCAATAAAACTCACGGCTTCGCCTCTCTGAGTCCCCAAAAAGAGGTCAGATTTTCAAAATTTAATTTCGGCAAATATAAGATATTAACTCAATTTATTTATTAAAGTTTTCGCTAATACTTAGTAAACTATGGATTTCTAACAATTTTAACTTGTAAAGTTCTTATAATCAATATGTAGTAAAATGTTTACAAATAAAAACAGGAAACTTTAACTTAATTTTAATTATAATTATCCATGATACTGACATCAAAAAGTCTTATTTATATTTTATTTTCAACACACATCCTAAAGATTCTAATATCAAAATATAATGTGTATTTGAAACTTCCTGAACTATTGCATTTTGATTATTAAATGCACCCGATTCTAACTTTATTTTATCTCCTACTTGAAGAGATGTCACAGAAATATCGGCAATATTTGAAGATTTAAGACTCTTTTTAATAATATTTATTTCTTCATCACGAACTATAGCGGGTTTTCCTAACCAAAATAAGTATCTTACAACTCCTGGAATTTGAAAAACAGAGTTTCGATCTGCATCAGATACCTGCACAAAAACATATGAATTAAAAAGTGGAATTTCAACTTTCTTTTTTCTATCAGACCATTGCTGCACTTTAATTATTAAAGGACAGTAACATTCTATCCCAACCTGCTGAAGTCTTTCTGCAACTTTTTTTTCCCATTTCGGCTTTGTATAAATAACATACCAGTTCATATTTTTTCTATTGAAATAAATCTTTTAACCAACCTTTTTTCTTCATCCATATATCAAAGCCTATCTCAATACAAGCAATCTATACTTACGAACCTATTCCGTTATATACAAAACCAATAGATTTTAATTTATTTGCATCTAATATATTTCTTCCATCAAAAATAAATGCTGGTTTGTGCATTGATTCATAAATTTTCTGCCAATCGTATGTAGTAAATTCATCCCATTCAGTTAACACAGCAACTGCGTGAGCATCTTTACATGCCTCATATGCATTTTCAAATATTTTTAAGGCATCAAGATTTTCTTCTTTGGTTCTAGTTTCTAAATAATCCAAATCACTTAACATTTTACTTTTTGAAACTTTTGGATCATAAACAGAAATTTTAGCCTGTTCATTTATCAAATCATCTGCAACATATATCGCAGCCGATTCTCTTGTATCATTTGTATCTTTTTTGAAAGCCCAGCCTAAAAAAGCAATTTTTTTATCAGCAACTGTATTGTATAATGTTTGAACAATCTTATTTGAGAATCTTCTCTTTTGGTGATCATTCATAATTATAACCTGCTCCCAGTAATCTGCAACCTCATTTAAGCCGTATGTTTTAGCAATATAAACCAAGTTTAAAATATCTTTTTGAAAACAAGACCCTCCAAAACCTACTGATGCTTTTAAAAACTTAGGACCAATTCTACTATCCATTCCGATAGCTTTAGCAACTTCATTTACATCTGCTCCTGTTTTTTCACACAACTCAGACATTGCATTGATTGACGAAATTCGCTGTGCTAAAAATGCGTTAGCAGTTAACTTTGATAATTCAGAAGACCAAACATTTGTTGTTAAAATTTTATCTTTACTTACCCAATTTGCATACACATTTACTAAAGCATTAATTGCTTCTTCACCTTCAGGTGTTGTATCGCCACCGATTAAAATTCTGTCAGGAGCTAATAAATCTGTAACAGCAGTTCCTTCAGCTAAAAATTCAGGGTTCGATAAAATTTGAAACTGAACTCCATTTCCGGTATTATCTAAAATACTTTTTATGGCTTCTGCCGTTCTAACTGGCAAAGTCGATTTTTCGACTACAATTTTATTTTGTTTGGCAACTTTTGCAATTTGTCTGGCACATAATTCAATATATTTTAGGTCTGCAGCCATACCTTTACCTTTACCATAAGTTTTAGTTGGGGTATTTACTGAGATAAAAATTATTTGTGCTTCATCAATTGCTTTTTCAACGTCTGTTGAAAAAAACAGGTTTCTTCCTCTGGCTTCTGCCACAATTTCAGAAAGACCTGGCTCATAAATAGGAATATTATCAGTATTTGGATCATTCCAATCTTTAATTCTTTGTTCGTTCAAATCTACGACTGTAACCTGAATATGCGGGCATTTTTGCGCTATAACTGCCATTGTAGGACCTCCAACATAACCAGCACCAATGCAGCAAATTTTTGTAATTTCCATTTACTATAATTATTATCTTTTATTTTACTTCAAATTATTCCAATACCAGCTAACGGCTTCTTTTAATCCTTCTTGCAAAGAATATTTAGGATTATATCCTAAAAGTGCTTTTGCTTTTTCAATACTTGCAAGTGAATGCGGGATATCTCCTGCTCTATTTGCTCCATATATAATTTCTACATCTGCAATTTTGGAATCAAACTCTGATAAGTATTTTTTTAAATATTTCACCAGATCATTTAATGTATTCCTGTCTCCAAAAGCTGTATTATAAACGGTATTAAAAGCTGAAGAATTTTGAGTTTTTATTGCCAACTCATTCATTTGAATCACATTCTCTATATATGTAAAATCACGTGAATAATTTCCATCTCCATTAATAACCGGGCTTTCATATTTCATTAATTGCTTAACAAATTTTGGAATTACTGCCGCATACGCTCCATCTGGATCTTGTTTTCTGCCAAAAACATTAAAATAACGCAACCCTATTGTTTCTAAGCCGTATGTTTTACTGAAAATTTCAGCATATAATTCATTGACGTATTTTGTAATTGCATAAGGAGATAATGGTTTCCCGATTACTTCCTCTACTTTTGGCAATCCCTCAGAATCTCCATAGGTTGATGAACTAGCCGCATATACAAATCTTTTTACTTTTGCATCTCTTGAAGCTACCAGCATATTTAAAAACCCCGAAACATTAACTTCATTTGTAGTAATTGGATCGTTTATAGATCTGGGAACAGAACCCAAAGCTGCCTGATGCAAAACATAATCTACACCTTTAACAGCTAGAATACAATCTTCAATATTTCGAATATCTCCTTCAATTAATTTGTAATTGGGATTGTTTATGAAATCGTTTAAATTATGATGATGTCCTGTAGAAAAATTATCCAAACACACTACTTTGTATCCTAATCCTAAAAAATACTCAGATAAATTAGACCCTATAAAGCCTGCTCCTCCAGTAATTAATATTGTATTTTGATTTGAAATTTCCATTTATATCAAAATTATTTTTTTCTAAATTTATTAGAAATCAATTTCCATAATCCAGTTGGTTTTTCTTCTTCATGATATCCATTTGAATAAGCTCCGTATCCATATCCGTATCCATAAGTAGATCCATATTTTGCTTTGTTTTCAAAACCGTTAAAAACAATACTTGCATTGCTTAGTTCTCCTCTCTTAACCTTATTATTAAGCAACGTGATCATATCTTTTTTAGTATAATTCTGTCTTACGATATACAAAGTCACATCTGCATATTGAACTAGCTCAGAAGCATCTGACACTAAACCAACCGGTGGTGTATCCAAAATTATATAATCATATTTTTGTTTTAATTCATCTATTAATTCATGCATTGCATCGCTCAAAATTAATTCTGATGGATTAGGAGGTATTGGTCCTGAAAGGATAACATCCAGATTTGCAATTTGAGTAGAATTAGTAATTTCATCGAGACTATTCTGTCTAATTAAATAATTTACTACCCCTAATTGTTTGTTTGTTAAACAAAATTCATCAGCCAATCTTGGTTTTCTCAAATCCAAACCAACAACAACTGTTTTCTTTTCGCTTAAAGCAAAAACTGTAGCAATATTAACCGAACAAAATGTTTTTCCTTCACCACTTATTGACGATGTAATCATCAGGGTTTTTGAACCGTTGAGCTGTTGTTTTTTATATAAAAATTGTAAAGAAGAACGAATTCCTCTGAAAGCTTCTGAAAGTGCTGATTTTGGCTTATCAAATACAGCCAGACTTCCTGTATCTTTATTTAAGCCTACTACCCCAATTATTGGAATATCGGTTAATTTATTAATATCATCTGTGTTTTGAATTGTGTTATTAATAAAGAAAATTATAAAGACAAATATTAATGGAATTAATATCCCCAGAAATAATGCTAAAATATAGTTTGCAGAAGTTTTTGGACCAATCAACCCTTCTCCAATATCTTTTGCCGGATCAATAAAATGAATATCTGATAGATTTGAAGCTTTTACAATTTCTGCTTCATTTCTTTTTTGAAGAAATTCTGTATATATGTTATCATTAAGGTCGTATTTCCTTTTAATCTTTAAGAGTTCTTGCTGTTCTTGAGGAAGTCTCTTAACAGTACTTTCTGCTTGTCCGATTTTTGCATTTACCAATGATAAATCATACAATAAAGAAGCTTTAGCTGAAACTATATTTTCTAATAAAACACTTTTAACAGCTTGCATTTGGTTATCAAAGTCTTTAAAAATCTTATCGCTTTTTACTGCATATGCCATTTCTGATCTTTGAGTAGAAAGAGCGATAAGTTTTGACACATTTGTAACAATATTAGGATCTTCAATTCCCGCAACAGATGGCGCTGGTAATCTCGAATAATCAACACTATTATTTAAGTATGACTTTAAAGAATTATAATACGCTATTTTTCTGGTAACCTGATCTTTTTCAACATCAAAATCCATTATTTTGTCAGAAACCTTCGCACCACCCCCTTCAATTTCAAATACGTTTCTATCTTTTGTGAAAGTTTTTAATTCGTTACCCGTTTGCTTCAACTGAGCTTCCATAGCGACAAGTGTGCTGTCTATAAACCTAATAGTATTAGTTGCAAACTGATTTTTACCATCGAGTTGAATCTTAATCAACATTCTAACTGTTGCATTAAGATATTCCACTAACCGGGCCTTGTTTGTACCTTGCATTGCTAAGGTTAATATTGATCCACCGTTTTTATCACTATCTACACTTATTCCTTTATAGCGGGAAACTGTACCATCAAAATCATTGAATTTTACAAAATATTCTTTCCCTTTATAGAAACCCGGATTATCATTAATTTGTAATTTCCAATTTAAAAAAGGTAAAGAAACCTGCTCACCAACTTTATATTTTTTAGCAAATACTTCAGGCTGTACTGATGTATTTCCATAAGTATTCGTGGAATAAGTAATCAGCGAAACTGAGTTGCTTTCAAATGGTATCTGAATTTGATATTCATTTTCATTTAAAAACTTAATACCAATCAAAGTATTAGCAAGCTGTCCTTTAGTTTTATCAATATCAACATAGAAAGGAACAGATCCATAAGAATCAACTAGATTATATTCTCCTTGTTCCAGATAATCGATATAATATTGTAATTTATCAACTACCAATTCATTATGAGATCTTGACTGCAGTATAGTAGAAATTCCATTTACCTGATCTGAAATTCCTCCCCAATTAAAAACCAAACTTGTATTAGATGTAAAAAACGGATTGCTTTCTTCTTTAATAGAAATCATTGTCTGCATTCCGTAAATTTTTTCTTTTCGAATATTTACCTGATATGCAATTGTAAAAGCAATAATTAAACTTAACAGAAACCATTTCCAATAGCTTAGAATTTGCAATAAAAACCCTTTAAAATCAAAATTTGAATGATTCTCAAAAATGGAAAAATCTTTTATATCTAACATCTTAAAATAAATTATTTTTTAATTTCTGATTATCAAATAAACAGTTGTAGCTAATGACAATAAGGTTATAACTGTACCTATTGATTGTATTCCGGTTTGCCCCGTTCCCCAAGTTTTTTGCTTCAATGGTTTTACATAAATGTAATCATTAGGCTGTAAATAGTAATACGGAGATTTCATAACGTTAACATCGGTAAGGTCAATATTATTCATTTGAACGCCTGTTGGTGTTTGACGAATAATGGTTACTTCCTTTCTATTACCAACAGTTGTAATATCACCTGCATTTGCAATTGCTTCCATTACATTCACATTATCTTTAAATAATGTTTTTGTGCCTGTACTTCCTACTTCTCCATTTATAGTATATCTAAAACCCGCTAATTTTACTGTAACAAAAATGTTAGCCTCACTTTTAAAATATTCTTCTAGTAATTTTTTTTCAATCTTGACACGAACTTCTTCAAGAGTGTATCCAATAACATTTATTTCTCCTAAAACAGGCATCCTGATATTTCCATGATCGTCTACAGTAAATCCGTCGAAATATAATGTTGATTCTGATTTTCCTTGTTCTTTTGCTTCTGTTGTATTAAAAATAGAAACCAATTTAGGATCAATAGCTTTTATGTTAATACTTAAAACATCATTTACTTGTAATCTATAAGGCTTAGACTCTACTGATGAAATATTATTTTGCTCTGAAGAAGTATTTTTATCCTGCAGATATACTAGATCATTTAACGGGATACAAGATGTAAATAATAAACTAATGAGTAATAATATATAAAAGCTTTTTTTTGTCATTTTGAAAATTTTACCGCAAATATAGTTTTTCCTTTAGTCTTCAGAAAATCTATATCTTATTTGATGTCTTTTAATTGTTTTTGAAAGTTCTTTCGAACGGAACACGATGCAAAATACTTCTCCCTAATGTAATTTCATCTGCATATTCTAATTCATCTCCAACAGATATACCTCTCGCAATTGTTGAAATAACAATATCTGTGTCAGCAATTTGTTTATAAATGTAAAAATTGGTAGTATCACCTTCCATTGTAGAACTTAGAGCGAAAATAATTTCGACTACTTTTCCTGATTTTACTTTTTCTACCAAACTGGAAATATTTAACTGGCTTGGACCTACTCCTTCAATAGGAGAAATTTTTCCGCCTAAAACATGATAAACTCCTTTATATTGCCCTGTATTTTCTATTGCCATTACATCGCGAATATCTTCGACAACACAAATAGTTTGATGATTTCTTGCTGAATTTGCACATATTTCGCACACTTTGGTATCTGAAATATTATGGCAGTTTTCACAAAATTTAATATCCTCACGCATATTCAGTAATGCCTGCGACAAAAATCCAGTTTGTTCTTTTGGCTGTTTTAACAAATGCAGAACCAAACGCAGCGCTGTACGCTTACCAATTCCGGGTAACTGCGACATTTCGTTGACCGCTTTTTCGATTAATTTCGATGAAAATTCCATGAGAACAAAAGTAATAACTTTTAACGGCATTGTTAAGCTTTAAAGAAACTAAAAATCAATGTGATTATTATTTGATTTTAAAGCCAAACAATAGCTAAAATCATTCTTTCAAGAATTTTCATTAACAATTAAATCATACCAAATTTAATATCTAAAAATTAATATTGATTGGTTGCCAATAAAACTAATGTACAAGCTACTTCAACTTCAATATTGTTTAATTCTAATAATTGATACAATTCAGGATTTTCTGTTCCGGGATTAAAAATCACTCTTTTGGGCTGCGCTTCAACAATATAATTATAGTAATCACGCTGACGAGTTGGGTTTAAATATAAAGTTACGGTGTCTATATTTTTAACAGGTATTGCTTTTGTGTGTATTTTTACACCTGCAACTTCTCCAGTATTTTGTCCTATTGCTATAACTGTATGCCCTTTTTGAGTAAGCATATTTATCGCTCTAAAAGCGTAACGATCTGGTTTTGTAGTTGCTCCAAGCAATAAAGTCTTTTTATTTTTCATAGTCTTAAAATATTTCACAAAAGTAGTCAAAAAGATACGCTTACCTTAGCTCATTTACTTACAATTATTGACTATTAAAAACAATATCATAATATTATTTTGACTGCAAATATTAAAATTTGACTACTTTTACTTGACAAACCAATATTCTATGGATTTATTTATTTATCTATTTGCTGCACTTTTTTCGGTACTTAACCCAATCGGAACTGTTCCAATTTTTGTTGGATTAACGCAGCATGACTCACAAAAAGAACGTTCAAGAATTTCTTTATGGACCGCTATTAATGTTTTTATCATCTTACTGGTTTCCTTTTTTATTGGTCAATATGTTTTGACTTTTTTTGGAATTAGTATTGATGCACTTCGAATTGCCGGAGGAATTGTAATTGTAAATTCTGGTTTCTCTTTACTTTCAGGCAAATTCAACAAAAAACGTGGAATTAATAAAAAGATTGAAAATGAAGTTCAACAAAGAAATGATATAGCTTTAACTCCTCTGGCTATTCCTATGCTTGCCGGACCAGGATCAATTTCTTTATTAATTGCTTTTTATCAGGAGCATCATCAAATGGAAGAAATTATTTTTTCATGTCTTGCAATTTTAGCAATTGCGGTTGCGATTTTTGCCATTCTAAAGAGTGCGCATTACTTGGCGAGAATTTTAGGAGCATCCGGAATTGTTGCTATTTCAAGAATAGTTGGCTTCATCGTAATTTCTATTGGAATTCAATATATCGTAAGTTCAATTGTAAATATCATCAAAGGAAATTTGATGTAGAAAATTTAATTTACAACAAAAATAAAATGGGATAAACTTTATAATGTTTATCCCGTTTTTATTGGTCTAATATTTTTAATTTCTTGGCAAGAACACTTCCGCCATCATACATCTGGCGCTTCCGCCTCCACAAGCTTCAATTGTATCTAAACTTGAGCTTAAAATTTCAGCATGTTTTTCTAACTGTTCGATTTGTTTTGAAGTCAAACTTTGATGCGCTGAAGCACTCATTATAATATATCGTTTATCATTTGTGCCTTTAACTTCTAACATATTTCCTGCAAAATTGTTTACCTGATCTTCTGTTATTAAAATGACTTCTTTTTTATCATCTTTCAGATTATCTAAAACCATTTTACGCTCTTTTTTATCATCAATGCAATCCGCACAAATGACCGCAAAAGTCTCACCTAAGCACATCATTACATTTGTGTGATAAATCAACTTACGTTCTCCGTTAACAGTTTGAAATGCTTCGAAAATCACAGGAGCATAATCAAAGTCTTCACAGAACTCTATAAACAATTCCTCGTCTGCTCTTGGAGAAAGTGCACAATACGCTTTACCATTTGCTCTATCCAAAAGTAAACTTCCTGTTCCTTCTAAGAAAATACCATCTTCTTCTGCCGATGTATAATCCATTATATTAGAAATCTCGAATCCTTTTTCTTCAAGAGTGTCTAAAATATCCTCACGACGCTCAAGACGGCGATTTTCAGCAAACATTGGATAAAGTGCTACGTCTCCATTTTCATGAAACGAAACCCAGTTATTCGGAAATATACTATCAGGAGTATCCGTTTCTAAAGTATCCTCAATTACCGTCACATCAACACCAACCGCTCTTAGTTTTTCAACGAAGGTATCAAATTCTTGCTGTGCTTTTGCATTTACAGTACTTGGCAATAATCCGTCTAATACTTTTTGGTAATAATTATTTACAGCCGTCTGCTCATTCATTCTGAAAGCTACTGGCCGAATCATTACAATCGCATTTGTTGTTTGTTTCATTTTTTATGTTTTTTGTTTCAGGTTTCAAGTTTAAATAATAGTAACCTGAAACCATTTTTAATCTCTAATTAACGGAAGCGTTGAACATCTTAATAATCCTTCCTGCTTTGCAATTTCAGCATAAGGGATTTCTTCTACAGTAAAACCTTTTGAGCGAAGCCAATTGTTTAATCTAGTGAAGTTTTTTTCAGAAACAACAACATCTTTATCAATCGAAAATACATTCGAAAACATATTATACATTTCTTCTCTTTCGATATGAAACAAATTTTCTTTTCCAAAAAGATTTACCAAATACAAATAATCAGCTTCTTCACGAAACCCTCTTTTGTAGATAATACCTTTATCTTCTCCAACTGGCTGAAAACAACAGTCTAAATGCAATGCATTATCACGAGCTTCTAATTTAGATTTAACTAAATCAAATTCTTTGACAATTTTATTTGGAAATAATTCTTTAATATAATTTACGCCATGCATATTGGTTCTGGCTGTGATGTAATCTTTATAGTCACTTCCTTTATAAGTTCCAATAAAAATGTGATCATTCCAAAGCATAACATCACCGCCTTCAATATGTACTTCTTCCGGAGGACGAACTACTTTTAATGGATTAATTTGATCAATAACATATTGAATAGCATCCAATTCACGTTCACGATCAGGCAAGATATTTGACTTTACAAAAGTATCGTCAATTACAAAACCAATATCTCTGGCAAAAATCTGGTTGTAGTTTTCGATCATTTCAGGACGATAAACCGTCACATCATATTTTTGAAAAACAGCATTAAAAGCATCCATTTCAGCAACCATATCTTTCTCGATTGGATATGTTCCTGCTTTAATATGTTCCAACGATTTAGGATCATAGGCTTCATCTATAGTAGGAGTTGGCCCATTATGAACGGCAGAACCTAAAACTACAGCACGCAGTCTAGACGTTTCGTTCTTAACATTTAATTGCAACATAACTTTATTGTATTTTGGACAAAGATAAAAAAAGCTTCACAGTAAAGTGAAGCTTTAGTTTTTTTATTTATTAGACTTAAATTCCCTTAAAGGGTGTCCTGTATAAATTTGTCTTGGTCTGCCAATTGGTTCTTTGTTTTCACGCATTTCTTTCCATTGCGCTATCCAGCCCGGAAGTCTTCCGATAGCAAACATTACTGTAAACATATCAGTTGGAATTCCTAATGCTCTGTAAATAATTCCAGAATAAAAATCTACGTTTGGATATAAGTTTCTTGATTTGAAGTAATCATCTTCAAGAGCTGCAGCCTCTAATCTTTTAGCAATTTCCAAAATTGGATCATCTACACCTAAAGTTTCTAATACTTCTTTAGCTGCTTTTTTAATGATTTTTGCACGTGGATCAAAGTTTTTGTAAACTCTATGACCAAATCCCATTAAACGGAATGGATCATTTTTATCTTTTGCTTTTGCTAAGAATTTATCTGTATCACCACCATCTTTATTTATTTCTTCCAGCATTTCAAGCACCGCCTGATTAGCACCTCCATGAAGCGGCCCCCAAAGAGCAGAAACTCCAGATGAAATAGACGCAAATAACCCTGCATGTGAAGAACCTACCATTCTTACTGTAGATGTTGAACAGTTTTGTTCGTGATCAGCATGAAGAATAAATAATTTATCTAAAGCATCAACAACAACAGGATTTGCTGCGTAAGGTCCTGTAGGCAATTTAAACATTAACTGCATAAAGTTCTCTACATAACCGGTAGTATTATCATAATAATTCAACGGATACCCCATAGATTTTCTATAAGTCCAAGTTGCAATTACAAGAAATTTCCCCATTGTTTTACAAATGGCTTCATACATTTCTTTTTCATTTTCCACATTAACCGCTTTTGGATTAAATGCTGTTAAAGCACTTGTCAAAGCTGATAACACTCCCATTGGATGTGCTGTTTTTGGAAAACCGTCAATGATATTTTTCATCTCTTCGTTTACAAGAGTATGTTTTTTAATACCATTTTCAAATTGCTCTAGTTCTTGAGCAGTTGGTAATTCTCCAAAAATCAAAAGATAAGAAACTTCTAAAAAGCTAGCTTTTTCAGCTAAATCTTCGATTGCATATCCTCTGTAACGTAAAATACCTAATTCTCCGTCTAAGAAAGTGATTTCACTTTTACAAGATCCTGAATTTTTGTAACCCGGATCAATTGTAATAATACCAGTTAAATCACGTAATTTGTTGATATCGATAGCAGATTCATTTTCGCTCCCTGTTATTACTGGAAGTTCAATTTTCTTACCATCTACTTCTAATGTGGCTATTTTTGACATAATATAATCGGAAATAATTCTTTAAAATAATAATTTACCAAATCTAAGGAATTTAAGACTAATTTAAAAAAGAATACTGCTATGAATTTGTTAAAAGTCCAAAAAAAAACCATTCGTTAAAACGAATGGTCTTTCCTTAATATATAACTCTTACAATTATTTAATTTTGAAAGCGTTTAAGCCTGGAAAATAAGCTGTACTTCCTAGCTCTTCTTCAATTCTTAATAATTGGTTGTATTTTGCCATACGGTCAGAACGAGATGCAGAACCTGTTTTAATTTGTCCACAGTTTAAAGCAACAGCTAAGTCAGCAATTGTATTGTCTTCTGTTTCTCCTGAACGGTGAGACATTACTGAAGTATAACCAGCATTTTTAGCCATGTTTACAGCAGCAATAGTTTCAGTTAAAGTTCCAATTTGGTTTACTTTTACAAGAATTGAATTAGCAATTCCTTTTTCGATACCAGTAGATAAACGAGCAACATTAGTAACAAATAAATCGTCTCCAACTAATTGTACTTTATTTCCAATTTTCTCAGTTAAAGCTTTCCATCCATCCCAGTCATCTTCATACATACCGTCTTCGATTGAGATAATTGGATATTTAGCAGCAAGTTCAGCTAAGTACTCAGCCTGCTCAGCAGATGTTCTGATTTTTCCAGTTTCACCCTCGAATTTAGTATAATCGTATTTACCATTAACATAAAATTCAGAAGCAGCACAGTCAAGAGCAATCATAATCTCGTCTCCGAAAGTATATCCTGCTTTTTCAACTGCTAATTTGATAGTATCTAAAGCATCCTCAGTACCACCAGCTAAATTTGGAGCAAATCCCCCTTCGTCACCAACAGCTGTGCTTAAACCTCTATCGTGTAAAACTTTTTTCAAGCTGTGGAAAATTTCAGTTCCCATTTGCATAGCATGTGTAAAAGAAGTTGCTTTTACCGGGAAAATCATAAACTCTTGAAAAGCGATTGGCGCATCAGAGTGAGAACCACCATTGATAATGTTCATCATCGGCACAGGTAATGTATTAGCAGAAACTCCACCTACATATCTGTATAAAGGTAATCCAAGTTCATTTGCAGCAGCCTTAGCAGCAGCCAAAGAAACTCCTAAAATAGCATTAGCTCCTAATTTAGATTTATTTGGAGTTCCATCTAAATCGATCATTAATTGATCAATTGTATTTTGTTCAAAAACAGAAGTTCCAACTAATTCTTCAGCAATAACAGTATTTACATTGTTCACTGCATTCAAAACTCCTTTTCCAAGATAAGCCTTACCTCCGTCACGTAATTCAACAGCTTCGTGTTCTCCAGTTGATGCTCCAGATGGAACAGCTGCTCTACCTAAAACTCCGTTTTCAGTTACTACATCAACCTCAATAGTTGGATTACCTCTGGAATCCAGAATTTGTCTTGCGTGAACTTTAATTATAATACTCATTATTTTTGTTTTTTATTAATAGATTATAGATTTTTTTTCGAAATTATAAAAATATTTAATATTAAAAATGGTTTTTCTTTATTAAACACCTTTATTTATTAACTACATCGTTTTAGACACAGCTAGTTTTATATTCTCAACAAATTGGTCGAATAAATAAGATGAATCGTGTGGTCCTGGACTTGCTTCAGGATGGTATTGTACTGAAAAACAATTTTTATTTTTCATTCTCATTCCCGCAACTGTACCATCATTTAAATGAACGTGAGTGATCTCTAATTCCGGATGGTTTTCTAATTGTTCTTTTTTAACCGCAAAACCATGATTTTGAGAAGTTATCTCTCCTTTACCTGTAATCAAATTTTTTACAGGATGATTTATTCCACGATGTCCATTGAACATTTTATATGTTTGAACACCATTTGCTAAACCAATAACCTGATGTCCTAAACAAATTCCGAACAAAGGTCTGTCTTCAGCTAAAATCTTTTTAGCAACTTCAATAGCTCCAAATAATGGATCTGGATCTCCTGGCCCGTTTGACAAGAAAAACCCATCTGGGTTAAATGAATTCAAATCTTCATAAGTCGAGTTGTATGGAAACACCTTGATATAACAATCTCTCTTAGCAAGATTTCTTAAAATATTCTTTTTTATTCCCAAGTCAAGAGCTGAGATTTTATAAGTTGCATTTTCATCTCCAACAAAATATGGTTCAGTTGTAGATACTTTTGAAGCTAATTCTAAACCTTCCATATTTGGAACATTTGCCAGTTCTTTTTTCAGCTCTTCAATTGAAGTTCCGTCTGTACAAATCACAGCATTCATTGCTCCATTATCACGAATGTAACTTACAAGTGCTCTTGTATCAACATCAGAAATACAGATTAAGTTTTGTTTAGCAAAATAATCTTCTAAACTTCCAGAAGCACCTTCTCTTGAATAATTAAAGCTAAAGTTTTTACAAACCAAACCTGCAATTTTAACGCCGTCTGATTCAACTTCTAAATCATTAACACCATAATTACCAATATGTGGGTTAGTAGCCACCATAATTTGACCAAAATAAGATGGATCTGTAAAAATCTCCTGATATCCTGTCATTCCAGTATTAAAACAAACTTCACCGAAAGTTTTACCGCTGATTCCGATAGATTTACCATGAAAAATAGTTCCATCGCTAAGTAATAAAATGGCGCTTTGTCGTGTTGTGTATTTCATTCTTTAATTTGTATTGTTTTTAATCGTCTTATGAAACTTTAGGTTTCAATTGTAATTAGATATTTTGCAAATTTACTTCTTTAAAAGAGTGCTGCCAAGATTTTTTAAAAATTTCATTCATAAAAATAAAACCAAGGCATTGAAATAAGTTAAATTTTACTCTTTTAAAAAAATCAAAAAAAAAGGATAAACTAAAAATTAGTTTATCCTTGATTTCTATAGAATCATTACTTTCATAATTATTCAGAAGCTTCAGTAGTCGATTCTGATTCAGCTGCTGGAGCTTCAGGAGCAGTACCTTCAGCTTTTTTAGCTTTACCACCACGACGGCTTTTAGCTTTTTTAACTTCTTTTTTACCTCCGTTGTAAAGTTCATTGAAGTCAACAAGCTCGATCATCGCCATATCAGCGTTATCTCCCAAACGATTTCCAACTTTAATGATACGAGTGTATCCTCCTGGACGGTCTCCTACTTTAGCAGCTACATCTCTGAACAAATCAGTTACAGCATATTTGCTACGTAAGTATGCAAAAACAACACGACGGTTGTGAGTCGTATCTTCTTTTGATTTTGTGATTAAAGGCTCAACAAATTGTTTAAGCGCTTTAGCTTTAGCAACAGTAGTGTTAATACGTTTGTGCTCGATAAGAGAACAAGCCATATTAGCTAACATAGCTTTTCTATGTCCAGTCTGTCTGCTTAAGTGATTGATTTTTTTTCCGTGTCTCATTGCTATTTTAAATTTAATCCCGAATAATCGGGATTGAATTATTCTTTATCTAGTTTGTATTTAGCTAAATCCATTCCGAAAGTTAAATTTTTAACTGCAACAAGTTCATCAAGTTCAGTTAAAGATTTTTTACCGAAATTACGGAATTTCATTAGGTCATTTTTATTGAACGATACTAAATCACCAAGTGTATCAACTTCAGCCGCTTTCAAGCAATTTAATGCTCTTACAGATAAATCCATATCAACAAGCTTAGTTTTAAGCAATTGTCTCATATGCAATGACTCTTCATCATACGATTCTGTTTGTGCAATTTCGTCAGCCTCAAGTGTAATTCTTTCGTCAGAAAACAACATGAAATGGTGAATTAAAACTTTAGCAGCTTCAGTAAGAGCATCTTTTGGATTGATAGATCCATCAGTTTTAATTTCAAAAACTAATTTTTCGTAATCCGTTTTTTGCTCAACACGGAAATTTTCGATTGCATATTTTACATTTTTTACCGGAGTAAAAATAGAATCTGTAAAAATCGTTCCAATTGCAGCATTCTGTTTTTTGTTCTCTTCAGCAGGCACGTATCCTCTACCTTTTTCGATAGTTAAATCGAAATTCAATTTGATTTTAGAATCTAAATTACAGATAACAAGGTCTGGATTTAGAACTTGAAAACCTGAAATAAATTTTTGAAAATCACCTGCTGTTAATTGATCTTTACCTGAAACAGAAATAGTAACTGATTCATTATCGATATCTTCGATTTGACGTTTGAAACGTACTTGTTTTAGATTAAGGATAATTTCGGTAACATCTTCAACAACACCTGAAATAGTAGAAAACTCATGATCTACACCTTCGATACGAACAGATGTAATTGCATAACCTTCTAACGCTGAAAGCAAAACTCTTCTAAGTGCATTACCAACTGTCAATCCGTAACCAGGTTCTAAAGGTCTGAATTCAAATTTACCTTCAAAATCGGTTGAATCGATCATGATAACTTTATCGGGCTTTTGAAAATTAAATATTGCCATAAATTTCGACTAAGTCAATTATTATTTGTTGTACAACTCTACGATTAATTGTTCTTTAATGTTTTCTGGAATTTGAAGTCTCGCAGGTACAGAAACAAAAGTTCCTTCTTTAAGATCATTGTTCCAAGTAATCCATTCATAAACATGACTTGAATTTGATAAAGAACGTTCGATAGCTTCTAAAGATTTAGATTTTTCACGAACTGCAACTTTATCACCAGGCTTAAGGTGGTAAGAAGGAATATTAACAACCTCTCCATTTACAGTAATGTGTCTGTGAGAAACGATTTGACGCGCACCTCTTCTAGATGGAGCAATCCCCATTCTAAAAACAACATTATCTAATCTTGCTTCGCATAATTGTAATAGAACTTCACCAGTTACTCCTTTAGTTGCTGATGCTTTTTCGAATAAATTTCTGAATTGTTTTTCTAAAATTCCATAAGAATATTTAGCTTTTTGCTTTTCCATTAACTGAACAGCGTACTCAGATTTTTTTCCTCTTTTTTTAGCCATCCCGTGTTGTCCAGGTGGGTAATTTCTTTTTTCGAAAGACTTATCATCTCCGAAGATTGCTTCGCCAAATTTACGAGCGATTTTGGTTTTTGGACCAGTATATCTTGCCATTTTAAAAAAATTTTAAGGTAGAGATTATGAATTCAGGTCTAATCCTCCGATAATCTATATTCTACCTTGATTATACTATAAAAATAAAAAAATTAAACTCTACGTCTTTTTGGAGGACGACATCCGTTGTGAGGCATTGGAGTAACATCGATAATCTCAGTAACTTCAATTCCACCGTTATGAATAGAACGGATTGCAGACTCACGTCCGTTTCCTGGTCCTTTTACATAAACTTTTACTTTTTTAAGTCCTGCCTCAAGAGCTACTTTGGTGCAATCTTCTGCTGCCATTTGAGCTGCATACGGAGTGTTCTTTTTAGAACCTCTGAAACCCATTTTACCAGCTGAAGACCAAGCAATAACTTCACCTTTCTTATTTGTCAAAGAAATGATAATATTGTTGAAAGTCGAAGAAATATGAGCTTCACCCGTTGATTCAACGATAACTTTACGTTTTTTTGCAGTTGCTTTAGCCATATTACTTATTATTTAGTTGCTTTTTTCTTGTTAGCAACAGTTTTTCTTTTTCCTTTTCTTGTTCTAGAGTTGTTTTTAGTTCTTTGACCTCTTAATGGAAGACCAGATCTATGACGAATACCTCTATAACAACCAATATCCATTAAACGTTTGATGTTCAAAGAAACTTCAGAACGTAATTCTCCTTCAATTTTGTAAGATGAAACAGCTTCACGAATTGCTCCGATCTCGTCATCATTCCAATCTTGAACTTTTTTATCCTGGCTAACTTGAGCTTTTTCTAAAATCTCAATAGCTCTACTTTTTCCTAATCCGAAGATGTAGGTAAGTGCAATAACACCTCTTTTGTTTTTTGGGATATCTACCCCTGCTATTCTTGCCATAATTATCCTTGTCTTTGTTTAAATCTAGGATTCTTTTTGTTTATCACGTACAATCTTCCTTTTCTACGCACGATAATGCACTCGGCACTTCTCTTTTTTACTGATGCTCTAACTTTCATACTGAATATCTTTTAATATCGATAAGTAATTCTTGCTTTTGACAAATCGTAAGGGCTCATTTCTAACTTCACTTTATCACCAGGTAATAATTTGATATAATGCATTCGCATCTTTCCAGAAATATGAGCAATTACAATATGTCCATTTTCTAACTCCACACGGAACATAGCATTTGATAATGCCTCAATGATTGATCCGTCTTGTTCTATTGCTGATTGTTTTGCCATAAATATATTAAGCTACTGCTTTTCTATTTTTACCAGTCTTCATTAAACCATCATAATGTTTGTTTAACAAGTATGAATTGATTTGTTGAATAGTGTCTATTGCAACTCCAACCATAATTATTAATGAGGTACCTCCAAAAAACATTGCCCAAGATTGTTGTACATCCATAATACTTACAACAATAGCTGGGAACACAGCAATCAAAGCAAGGAATAAAGATCCTGGGAAAGTTATTAAAGACATCACTTTATCTAAGAAATCAGAAGTTTCTGCTCCTGGACGAACTCCCGGAATAAAACCACCACTTCTTTTTAAATCATCAGCCATTTTGTTAGTAGGTACAGTGATTGCAGTATAAAAGAATGTAAATACAATAATTAAAGTTGCAAAAACAAAATTATACCAGAAACCAAACATATTACTAAATGCTCCAACAATAGATTGTGATGTATCTGACTTAGACAATCCAGCTACTGCTGCAGGGATAAACATAATTGCCTGAGCAAAAATGATTGGCATAACTCCAGAAGCATTAAGCTTAAGAGGAATCCATTGTCTATTACCACCTGCTAAATCTTGCTCATAATCACCAGTTGTAGTACGACGAGCGTATTGAACCGGGATTTTACGTACTGCCATAGTAAGCAATACACAAGAAATGATTACTAATAACCACACAATAATTTCAATAACTAACAACATTGGACCTCCATTGTTGTTGGTAACTCTCGTTGTAAACTCTTGAATAAAAGCTTGCGGTAAACGAGCTAGGATACCAACCATAATTAATAATGAAATTCCGTTTCCAATACCTTTATCTGTAATTTTTTCACCAAGCCACATAGCAAAAATTGTACCTGTAACTAAGATGATAACAGACGAGAACAAAAATTCAGGTGAATTAAAGCCTAGTAGAAAAGCACTACCAGGCAATGTTCTGTATAAATTATAGATATAAGTTGGACCTTGAACCAGTGTAATAGCTATAGTCAACCAACGAGTGATTTGATTAATCTTTTTTCTACCACTTTCTCCATCATTTTGAAGTTTTTGTAAGTAAGGGATAGCAATTCCCATTAACTGAACAACAATAGACGCAGAAATATAAGGCATGATACCTAAAGCAAAAACTGAAGCTTTAGAGAAAGCACCCCCAGTAAACATGTCTAGGATAGATCCTAAACCATTTTTAGTTTGTCCCGCTAAACCTGTTAATTGAGTTGCATCAATTCCAGGAAGCGTAACATGTGCACCAAAACGATATACTAAAAGCAATCCTAATGTAATTAAGATTCTGTTTTTCAGTTCTTCGATTTTCCAAACATTACTTAGTGATTCAATAAATTTCTTCATCTTAGTAGATAAGTTATATAGTTACAGCTTCACCACCAGCAGCTTCAATAGCAGCTTTTGCAGTAGCAGTAAATTTGTGGGCAGTTACTTTTAATTTTGCTTTCAATTCACCTCTACCTAAAATCTTAACGATTTCATTTTTTGAAGCTAGACGATTTGCTACGAAATCTGTCATAGAAACAGAATCAGTAATCACACCATTGTCTACTAATAATTGAAGCGTATCTAAATTAACACCTTCGTATTCTTTACGATTGATGTTTTTGAAACCAAACTTAGGAACACGTCTTTGAAGTGGCATTTGTCCACCCTCAAAACCAATCTTTTTAGAATAACCAGAACGAGATTTAGCTCCTTTGTGACCTCTTGCAGCGGTACCACCTTTTCCAGAACCTTCTCCTCTACCTACTCTTTTATTTTGATTATGTGTTGATCCCTCAGCAGGTTGTAAGTTACTTAAATTCATAACAGTATTTGTTATTTAGCTTCTTCTACAGAAACTAAGTGTTTAACTTTGTTTATCATACCAAGGATAGCAGGATTTGATTCATGCTCTACAACTTGTCCTAATTTACGTAGACCTAAAGCTTCTAAACCTCTCTTTTGAGAAAGAGGACAGTTGATCTTGCTTCTTACTTGTTTTACTAATAATTTAGCCATAATTTCCTTGATTAACCTTTAAAAACTTTTTCTAAAGAAACTCCTCTCTGTTTTGCAACAGTATGAGCACTTCTCATTTGCAATAAAGCATCAAAAGTTGCTTTAACTACGTTATGAGGATTTGATGATCCTTGAGATTTTGATAATACATCGTGAATACCTACTGACTCAAGAACTGAACGAACAGCTCCACCAGCAATAACTCCTGTACCATGAGAAGCAGGAATTAAGAATACACGAGCACCACCAAATTTACCTTTTTGTTCGTGAGGAACTGATTGTCCATTCAGAGGAATTCTAACTAAATTTTTCTTAGCATCTTCTACTGCTTTCGCAATTGCTTCAGAAACATCTTTAGATTTTCCTAATCCGTGACCAACTACTCCATTTTCATCACCTACAACTACAATAGCAGAAAAACCGAAAGCTCTACCTCCTTTTGTAACTTTAGTAACACGATTTACACTAACTAGACGATCTTTAAGTTCAAGACCACTAGGTTTTACCAATTCTACATTTTTGTATTTAGACATAATATATTAGAATTTAAGTCCAGCGGCTCTTGCGCCTTCTGCTAATGATTTAATACGACCGTGATATAAATAACCACCTCTATCAAAAGTAATGGTATCAATCCCAGCTTTTAACGCTTTCTCTGCAACTAATTTTCCAACAGCAGCAGCTACTTCAACGTTAGTACCTTTTCCTATTTCTTTTTCTCTTGAAGATGCAGCTAATATAGTAACTCCATTTACATCATCAATAATTTGAGCGTAAATTTCTTTATTACTTCTAAAAACAGAAAGTCTAGGTCTTGCAGCAGTACCACTAACCGATTTTCTAATTCTGAATTTAATTCTCTGTCTTCTTTCAGATTTTGTTAATGACATAATCTTATATTTTAAGCTGATTTACCTGCTTTTCTTCTTAATACTTCACCCACAAATTTAACACCTTTTCCTTTGTATGGCTCTGGCTTACGGAAACCTCTGATTTTCGCAGCAACTTGTCCTAAAAGTTGTTTATCAAATGATGTTAATTTTACGATTGGGTTCTTACCTTTTTCAGATATTGTTTCTAAAGATACTTCTGGAGCAATTTCTAAAACAATATTGTGAGAATATCCAAGAGCTAAATCTAACTTTTGACCTTGGTTTGAAGCTCTATAACCAACTCCAACTAATTCTAGTTCTTTTGTGAAACCTTCAGAAACACCCACAACCATATTACTGATCAAAGATCTGAATAAACCGTGTTTCGCTCTGTGGTCTTTATGATCAGACGATCTTTCTACTAAAACTTGATCGCCTTCAACTGTTACATTTACGTCCGAAAACTCCTGAACTAGTTGACCTTTTTTTCCTTTTACTGTAATAATACCGTCTTTAACTTCTACAGTTACACCAGCAGGGATTACAATTGGGCTTTTACCTATTCTTGACATCTTATCTAGTGTTTAAAATTAGTATACGTAACAAATTACTTCACCACCTACATTTAACTGCTTAGCTTGTTTTCCTGTCATCAAACCTTTTGATGTAGAAACAATAGCAATTCCTAATCCATTAAGGATTCTTGGTAATTTGGCAGCACCTGCGTACTTACGTAAACCAGGTTTACTAATTCTTTGGATATCTTTGATTACAGGCTCTTTAGTATCTTTATCATACTTTAAAGCAATTTTGATAGAACCTTGTACAGTATTCTGCTCAAATTTGTAACTTAAGATATAACCTTGATCAAATAAGATCTTAGTTATCTCTTTTTTAAGATTAGATGCTGGAATTTCAACAACTTTGTGGTTTGCAGCCACAGCGTTACGAACTCTAGTCAAATAATCTGCAATAGGATCTGTATACATATGTATTTGATTGCGATTATGGTTTTCGGGAGATACTCATCTCCCGAACCTTTAATCAATTAAAAATTATTTTTTGGTTTGCAAAAATAACAACTTATTGCCAGATTACCAAGATGCTTTTTTTACACCTGGAATCAATCCATTGTTAGCCATTTCACGGAAAGTTACACGTGAAATACCGAATTGACGGATATAACCTCTAGGTCTTCCAGTCAATTTACAACGGTTATGCAAACGAACAGGTGAAGCATTTTTTGGCAGTCTTTGTAATCCTTCGTAGTCTCCAGCTTCTAATAAAGCTTTTCTCTTCTCAGCATACTTAGCTACTGTTTTCTCTCTTTTCACCTCGCGGGCTTTCATTGATTCTTTAGCCATGTCTTAATTCTTTTTAAAAGGTAATCCTAATTCAGCCAATAATGACTTTGCTTCCTTGTCTGTTTTTGCAGTAGTAACAAAAGTAATATCCATTCCTGAAATTTTGTTTACTTTGTCAATATCAATTTCTGGGAAAATGATTTGCTCTAAAACTCCAAGATTGTAGTTACCTCTTCCGTCGAAACCTGTAGCTTTAATACCACCGAAATCTCTAACACGTGGTAAAGCAGAAGTAATAAGTCTATCTAAAAACTCATACATTCTTTCTCCACGTAAAGTAACTTTTGCTCCAATAGGCATCCCTTTTCTTAATTTGAAAGACGCAACGTCTTTCTTAGAAATTGTAGATACTGCTTTTTGTCCAGTGATCTTTGTTAACTCATCAACAGCATAGTCAATAAGTTTTTTATCAGATACAGCTGCACCAACTCCACGGCTCAAAACGATTTTTTCAAGTTTAGGAACTTGCATTACGTTTGTATATCCGAACTCTTCTTTAAGAGCAGCGATTACTCTACTCTTATATTCTTCTTTTAGTCTAGGTATATATGCCATTACTATAGTACTTGATTAGATTTTTTTGAAAATCTTACTTTCTTATCTCCTTCTACTCTAATACCTACTCTTGTTGTTTCCTTAGTTTTAGGATCAATTAGAGCAATGTTAGAAATTTGAATAGAAGCCTCTTTCTTAACGATACCACCTTGAGGGTTTTTAGCACTTGGTTTTGTATGTTTTGAAACCAAGTTTACACCTTCAACTACCGCTTTGTTTTTCTCACGGTAAACACGTAAAACTTTACCTTCAGCACCTTTATGGTCTCCAGCAATAACTCTTACGATATCTCCTGATTTTATTTTTAGCTTTATCATCTTAAAACGAATTAAAGCACTTCTGGTGCTAATGATACAATTTTCATGAATTGTTTTTCACGAAGTTCTCTTGCTACCGGACCAAAAACACGAGTTCCTCTCATTTCACCTGCAGCATTCAAAAGAACACATGCATTGTCATCGAAACGGATATAAGAACCATCAGCTCTTCTCACTTCTTTTTTAGTACGTACAACAACTGCAGTTGAAACAGCTCCTTTTTTCACGTTTCCGTTTGGAGTTGCATCTTTGATAGAAACTACAATTTTGTCACCAACAGAGGCATATCTTCTTTTAGTACCTCCTAAAACACGAATAGTTAAAACTTCTTTAGCTCCCGTGTTATCTGCTACTTTTAGTCTTGATTCTTGTTGTACCATAATTATTTAGCTCTTTCTAAGATTTCAACTAATCTCCAACATTTTGTTTTACTTAAAGGACGCGTTTCGCTAATTCTTACAGTATCACCAATGTTACAGTCGTTTTTTTCGTCGTGTGCAACATATTTCTTAGTTTTCAACACGAACTTACCGTATAATGGGTGTTTTACTTTTCTTACTTCTGAAATAACGATAGATTTATCCATCTTATTTGAAGTAACAACACCTATTCTTTCTTTTCTTAAATTTCTTTTTTCTTCCATCTTTCAGCAGAATACAATTATTGTAACTCTCTTTTAGTTAACTCTGTAGCTAATCTAGCAACTGTTCTTCTAACGCTTCTAATTTGAAGTGGGTTAGCAATTGGAGAAATAGCGTGAGCCATTTTTAGGTCAGCATATACTTTCTTAGTTTGACTAAGCTTTTCTTGCAACTCCGCTGCAGAAAGATTCTTTATTTCTGATTGTTTCATAATAAATATAAATTATGCTTCGAAATCTCTAGCAACGACGAACTTAGTTTTTACTGGAAGTTTTTGAGCTGCAAGACGTAAAGCCTCTTTTGCAACTGACAAAGGAACACCTCCAACTTCAAACATAATTCTTCCTGGTTTAACAACAGCAGCCCAATATTCAACTGCTCCTTTACCTTTACCCATACGTACTTCAAGAGGTTTCTTAGTAATAGGTTTGTCTGGGAAAATTTTGATCCACAATTGTCCTTCTCTCTTCATGTAACGAGTTGCAGCGATACGTGCAGCTTCGATTTGACGAGATGTTAAGAACATTCCATCTTCATGTACAGATTTAATACCAAACATTCCATTTGAAAGTTCATGCCCTCTTTGAGAGTTACCTTTCATTCTACCTTTTTGTACCTTACGGTATTTTGTTCTTTTAGGCTGTAACATTTTTCTTTAGTTTAAAAATTTACTTTCTTTTACGAGCGTCTGGTTTTCCACCTTTATTAAAGTTAGATTTACCTCTTGGGGCATCTCCACCTTTACCACCACCAGTACCAGATTGTTTTTTATCCATTCCTGCAAGTGGAGAAAGATCTCTCTTTCCATAAACTTCACCTTTCATGATCCATACTTTGATACCCATTCTACCGTAAGTAGTATGAGCTTCAGCCAAAGCATAATCAATGTCAGCTCTGAAAGTTGATAGAGGAATTCTACCTTCTTTAAAACCTTCTGAACGCGCCATCTCTGCACCATTCAAACGACCAGAAATTAAAACTTTGATACCTTCAGCGTTCATACGCATGGAAGCAGCAATAGCCATTTTAATTGCACGTCTGTAAGAAATACGGCTCTCGATTTGACGAGCGATGCTTGTAGCCACAAGATAAGCATCTAGTTCAGGTCTTTTAATTTCAAAGATGTTAATTTGAACCTCTTTGTCAGTAACTTTCTTAAGTTCTTCTTTTAACTTGTCTACCTCTTGTCCGCCTTTTCCGATAATGATACCAGGTCTAGCAGTAGTGATAGTAACGGTTACAAGTTTTAAAGTTCTCTCGATGATTACTTTAGATACACTAGCTTTTGATAAACGAGCGTGGATATACTTTCTGATTTTGTGATCTTCGGCAAGCTTATCACCGTAATCATTTCCACCATA
This sequence comes from Flavobacterium sp., assembly GCF_039595935.1. NCBI lineage: Bacteria > Pseudomonadati > Bacteroidota > Flavobacteriia > Flavobacteriales > Flavobacteriaceae > Flavobacterium > Flavobacterium sp. The sequence goes on from NZ_JBCNKR010000005.1 coordinate 409,913, forward strand.
CCAGTTTGAGTCCCATCCTCTGATGATACCAAGTCTATTTCCAATTGGATTTGTCTTTTGTCCCATGCTGCTTAAGAATTGCTTTGTGTGTTATTGATAGCTCCAAGCACGATTGTTACGTGATTAGAACGTTTTCTTATTCTGTGTGCACGACCTTGTGGAGCTGGACGAAGTCTTTTTAACATCATTCCACCATCTACTCTGATCTCTTTAACAAATAATCCAGCTTCTTCTAAATTACCTTCACTATTTTTTTGCTCCCAGTTATTGATCGCAGATAATAATAGTTTTTCTAATTTTCTTGAAGCTTCTTTAGAACTGAATCTTAAAATGTTAAGTGCTCTTTCTACCTTCTGACCTCTTACCAAGTCCGCTACTAAGCGCATTTTTCTAGGTGAAGTAGGGCAGTTATTCAATTTTGCGAAAGCGATAGACTTATTAGCCTCTTTTCTCGCATCTGCTGTTTCTCTTTTACGAACTCCCATTGCTTCTTTTATTTTTTACCTTTATTTTTTGCTCCAGCATGACCTCTAAAAGATCTAGTTGGTGAAAACTCTCCTAATTTGTGACCTACCATGTTTTCTGTTACGTAAACTGGTACAAATTGACGACCGTTATGAACTGCGATAGTTTGTCCAACGAAATCCGGAGTAATCATAGAAGCTCTAGACCAAGTCTTAACTACACTATTTTTACCACTTTCTACGTTTTCCTGAACTTTCTTGTCTAATTTATAATGAACGAAAGGTCCTTTTTTTAATGAACGTGCCATATCTTATTATTTCTTTCTACGTTCTACGATATACTTGTTACTCGGGTTTTTCTTAGAACGAGTTCTGTAACCTTTAGCTGGCAATCCTTTTCTTGAACGTGGATGCCCTCCAGAAGAACGTCCTTCACCACCTCCCATAGGGTGATCAACAGGGTTCATCGCTACTGGTCTAGTTCTAGGTCTTCTTCCTAACCATCTTGTTCTACCTGCTTTTCCAGACACAACTAATTGGTGGTCAGAGTTAGAAACAGCTCCAATTGTAGCCGAACATGTTAACAAGATTAATCTTGTTTCTCCAGATGGCATTTTAATTGTAGCGTATTTTCCGTCTCTTGCCATTAACTGAGCAAAAGTTCCAGCTGAACGAGCAATAACTGCTCCTTGTCCTGGACGTAACTCAATACAAGATATAACAGTTCCAAGAGGAATTCTGCTTAAAGGTAATGTATTACCAATTTCCGGTTGAGATTCTGGACCAGAAACTAATTTCTGACCAACTTTCAATCCGTTTTGAGCAATAACATAAGTTTTCTCTCCATCAGCATAAGCTAATAAAGCGATAAAGGCAGTACGATTTGGATCGTATTCGATTGATTTCACTGTAGCTGGAATTCCATCTTTAGTTCTTTTGAAATCAATAATACGATATCTCTGCTTGTGACCACCACCCGTATAACGCATGGTCATCTTTCCTTGACTATTTCTACCTCCTGAGTTTTTTATCGGCGCTATCAAAGAGCGTTCCGGCTTATCAGTTGTAATAGCGTCATAACCATTCACAACTCTAAATCGCTGACCCGGGGTAATAGGTTTTAATTTTCTTACTGACATTTTTCTATCTTAGATATTGTTGTAAAAATCAATTGTTTCTCCTTCTTGTACTTGAACAATTGCTTTTTTAATTGCATTTGTCTTTCCACTGATTAAACCACTTTTAGTGTATTTAGTAGATCTATCTGGTCTCACATTCATTGTATTAACAGAAACGATAGTTACTCCATAAGCAGCTTCAACAGCTTTCTTAATTTGAACTTTGTTCGCTTTTTTGTCAACAACAAATCCGAAGCGGTTTAGAACTTCACTTTCTTTGGTTACTTTTTCAGTTACTATAGGTCTAATAATGATGCTCATATTCCTATTATTTGCTTAAATTTTCTTCAATTAACTCTAAAGAACCCTCCAAAAGCACTAAATTATTAGTGTTTAATATCGCGTAAGTGCTTAATTCTGAGCTAGTTACGACATTAGAAGCCTTTAAATTGCGTGACGACAAATATACATTTTTATTTGACTCACCCAATACAAATAGAGATTTTTTATTTTCTAACCCTAAAGCTTTCAAAACGTTAATGAAATTTTTAGTGTTTGGCACATCAAAATTAAAGTCTTCAAGAACGATAATATTTGATTCTTTTGCTTTGATTGAGAAAGCTGATTTTCTAGCCAACCTTTTCAAACCTTTATTCAATTTAAATGAATAACTTCTTGGTCTTGGTCCGAAAACTGTCCCTCCTCCTTTAAACAAAGGATTCTTAACACTTCCTGCACGAGCAGTACCCGTACCTTTTTGTTTTTTAATCTTACGAGTACTTCCAGTTACTTCAGCTCTTTCTTTAGCTTTATGAGTACCCTGTCTTTGATTAGCAAGATATTGCTTTACATCAAGATATACTGCGTGATTGTTTGGCTCAATTGCGAATACTGAATCAGAAAGTTGAACTTTTCTTCCAGTATCTTTTCCGTTGAAATCTAATACTTTTACTTCCATTACTTCTGAATGATTACGTAAGAGTTTTTGTGTCCAGGAATACATCCTTTAACAACAAGTAGATTCTTCTCAGCAACTACTTTTAAAACTCTAAGGTTTTGAACTTTTACATTATCTCCTCCCATTCTTCCAGCCATACGCATTCCTTTGAATACTCTAGATGGATAAGAAGAAGCTCCTACAGAACCTGGCGCTCTTAAACGGTTGTGCTGACCATGAGTAGCTTGTCCAACACCACCAAAACCGTGACGTTTAACAACACCCTGGAAACCTTTACCTTTAGACACACCTTGTACGTCTACAAATTCTCCTTCTTCAAAAATAGAAACATCAATAAGATCTCCTAATTTTTGTTCAGTTGCAAAATCTTTAAATTCAACGACTTTTTTCTTAGCAACAGTTCCAGCTTTTTTAAAGTGACCTAAAGCCGCTTTAGTAGAATGTTTCTCGTTTTTGTCATCGAAACCAAGTTGCAACGCTTCATACCCGTCAACCTCGTTGGTTCTGACTTGGGTAACAACACATGGCCCAGCTTCGATTACCGTACAAGGAATGTTTTTCCCGTTTTCATCGAAGATACTAGTCATGCCGATTTTCTTACCAATTAACCCAGACATAAATATTAATTATTAATTACTAAAATTCCCTTCAATTTGGAGATAACAGAAATTTCCAAACAGGGAGTGCAAAAGTAGATATTAAAATCGAATAAACCAAACAGTTACAAAAATTAAATCGCTCATTATCAAAATCCAAGCCTCAAAAGCATACAAAATCAAATCTAATCCAACCTAAAAAACAAGTTTCAGATTCACATCCAAAACAACAACATATCCAACAAATACTTAAAAAATTCACAACTTAAACCTCTCCTACAACCCTAAAATAAAGGCTTTTGCAAATTTCATCACAAATTATTAATAGAAAAAATTTAATCAAAAATCATCATATAGCAACAAAAAAAGCGAGACAGAAATGTCTCGCTTTTGATATATTAAAAATATAAAAAAATTATACTTTTATCTCTACTTCAACCCCACTTGGCAATTCAAGTTTCATTAAAGCATCAATAGTTTTAGATGAAGATGAATAAATATCAATCAATCTCTTGTATGACATTACTTCAAATTGCTCTCTCGCTTTTTTATTAACGTGCGGAGAACGCAATACAGTGAAAAGTTTTTTGTGAGTTGGCAACGGAATTGGACCTGTTACAACCGCACCAGTAGTTTTTACTGTTTTTACGATCTTTTCAGCAGATTTATCTACCAACATGTGATCGTAAGATTTTAGTTTTATTCTGATTTTTTGACTCATTTTCCTTAAAATTAAGCGTTACCTTTTGCTTTTTTGATTACCTCTTCTGAAATATTAGAAGGTGTTTCTGCATAATGAGAAAACTCCATTGTAGATGTTGCTCTACCAGATGATAATGTTCTTAATGTAGTAACATAACCAAACATCTCAGCTAACGGCACATCTGCCTTAATAGTTTTCGCTCCGTTTCTATCACCCATATCATTAACCTGACCTCTACGACGGTTCAAGTCACCTACGATATCACCCATATTTTCTTCTGGAGTAATAACCTCGATTTTCATGATTGGCTCTAAGATAACAGCTCCAGCAGCTTTACCAGACTCTTTATAACCCATTCTTGCAGCTAATTCAAAAGAAAGAGCATCAGAATCCACAGGGTGGAAAGATCCATCTAATAAAGTTACTTTTAAACTATCAACAGCATATCCAGCTAAAGGACCAGTTTTCATAGCTTCACGGAAACCTTTTTCAACTGCAGGAATATACTCTTTTGGAACGTTACCTCCTTTTACTTCATTCACAAACTGTAATCCAACCGGAACTTTACCATCAACTTCATCAGCAGGCTCGATTCTAAATACGATATCACCGAATTTACCACGACCTCCAGATTGTTTTTTGTAAGTTTCTCTATGTTGAGCAGATCTTGTAAACGCCTCTTTATACTCTACTTGCGGCTCTCCTTGATTAACCTCTACTTTAAACTCACGTTTCATACGGTCAACTAAGATATCTAAGTGAAGCTCACCCATACCAGAAATAATAGTTTGTCCAGAAGCTTCATCAGTTCTAACTGTAAATGTTGGATCTTCTTCAGCCAATTTAGCTAAAGCCATACCCATTTTATCAACGTCAGCTTTTGTTTTTGGCTCAATAGCGATACCAATTACAGGATCTGGGAATTTCATAGATTCCAAGATAATTGGATTCTTTTCATCAGAAAGTGTATCCCCTGTTTTAATATCTTTAAAACCTACAGCAGCTCCAATATCTCCAGCCTCAATAAATTCAATTGGGTTTTGTTTGTTAGCGTGCATTTGGTAGATACGAGAAATTCTTTCTTTATTACCAGAACGAGTATTTAAAACATAAGAACCAGCATCTAAACGTCCAGAATATGCACGGAAGAAAGCTAAACGACCTACGAATGGGTCAGTAGCAATTTTAAATGCTAAAGCAGCAAACGGCTCTTTAACATCTGGTCTACGTAAAATTTTCTTTTGGTCTTCTTCTAATAAATCAGCATCATCAGGATGAATTCCTTCAATACCTTCTTTATCTAATGGAGATGGCAAATACTTACAAACAGCATCTAACATAAATTGAACTCCTTTATTTTTGAAAGAAGAACCAGCAAGCATAGGAATAATTGCCATATCAATAGTAGCAGCTCTTAACGCGTTGTTGATTTCTTCCTCTGTAATAGAGTTTTCATCTTCCATGTATTTATCTAAAAGATTTTCATCATAAGTAGCAATCTCTTCGATAAGAATAGAACGATAGTGTTTTACATCATCAACCATATCCGCTGGGATATCAACGATATCAAAAGTAGCCCCTTGAGTTTCATCATGCCATACGATAGCTTGATTTTTCACCAAGTCAACAATACCTTTAAAATCAGCCTCATCACCAATAGGCAAAGTAATTGCAACCGCATTCGATTTCAACATATCTTTCACCTGTCCGCATACAGCTAAGAAGTTAGCACCTTGACGGTCCATTTTATTTACGAATCCCATACGAGGAACTCTATATTGATCTGCAAGCCTCCAGTTAGTCTCTGATTGAGGCTCAACACCATCAACAGCACTAAACAAGAAAACTAAACCATCAAGTACACGTAAAGAACGGTTTACCTCTACAGTAAAGTCAACGTGTCCAGGAGTATCAATAATATTAAAGTGATATGGTAATGATTCTGGAAGAACTTTACCTTGCTCAGTTGGAAAGTTCCAAGTACAAGTTGTAGCAGCAGAAGTAATTGTAATACCTCTTTCTTGCTCTTGTGCCATCCAGTCCATTGTTGCAGCACCATCGTGCACCTCACCAATTTTGTGTGACTTTCCAGTATAAAAAAGAATACGCTCAGTAGTTGTTGTTTTACCAGCATCAATGTGAGCAGCGATCCCGATATTTCTTGTATATTTTAAATCTCTAGCCATTTCTTACGAATTAAAATCTAAAGTGAGAGAATGCTTTATTAGCTTCTGCCATTTTGTGAGTATCCATTCTTTTCTTAACTGCAGCACCTTCTTCTTTAGCAGCAGCTAAACACTCTGACGCTAAACGTTGTGCCATAGATTTTTCATTTCTTCTTCTAGAATAAAGTATCAACCACTTCATTGCCATAGAAATTTTTCTGTCTGGACGAATCTGCATTGGGATCTGGAATGTAGCTCCACCAACTCTACGGCTACGCACTTCTACGTGAGGCATAACGTTTGTTAAAGCATCTTTCCAAATTTCTAATGAAGTTTTCTCATCATTTTGCTTTTTAGTTTCAATGATATCAATAGCATCATAAAATACTTTAAAAGCTGTAGATTTCTTACCATCCCACATTAAGTTGTTCACAAAACGAGTTACCAATTGGTCATTAAACCTTGGATCCGGTAAAAGTGGTCTTTTCTTTGCCGCTCTTTTTCTCATGTCTTTTTCTTAAAAGTTTTAAATTACTTTTTTGCTTCTTTTGGGCGTTTAGCACCGTACTTAGATCTTCTTTGCGTTCTTCCTGCAACACCTGACGTGTCAAGCGCTCCACGAACGATATGATATCTAACACCTGGTAAATCTTTTACCCTTCCGCCTCTAACTAATACTATCGAGTGCTCTTGTAGATTGTGTCCTTCTCCAGGAATGTAAGCATTCACCTCATTACCATTTGTCAAACGTACACGCGCAACTTTACGCATTGCAGAGTTTGGTTTTTTTGGTGTAGTAGTGTAAACACGCGTACAAACCCCTCTTCTTTGAGGACAAGAATCTAAAGCAACCGATTTACTCTTCTTAGTTATCTGAGTTCTTCCTGTTCTTACTAATTGTTGAATTGTTGGCATAATTAATACTAAAAATTAATATGATATTAAATTCCCGCTTTTTACGGGGTTGCAAATGTATAAAATAAATTTCACTATACAAACGTTAATCTATTAATTTTCAACAAGATTATTTAATAATATGTTTTTACAAACAAACAACTGATATTTGCAATATGTTTAATTAAATAAAACTTTATAATTGAAACGTTTATTTCATACATTACTTTTCTCCTTTATAAGCATATCAGCTTATACACAAAATTTTTATTTAAAAATAAACGGATCTAATATCAGCGAAAACAAAACCCTCGACTCATTAAATTACAAAACAGTTCACCCCAATCTAAAATCACTTTTTGACGAAATCACAAACACCTCAAAAAAACTTTCTAAAGACGGATATTTAGACAACAAACTATTAGAAACCAACAAGATAAACGACAGCACATTTGTCTCTAATTTTGAACTAAAAAAAAGGATAAAAAACATACATATATATATAGGTATAAATAATCATTTTTTTGAAGGAGAAAAAATCCAAAACGACACACTTATCATCCCTTATAATGAGATTGAGAATTACTTAAATCAAAAAACAATTAATGCAGAAAAAGCCGGTTTTGCACTTAGTAAAATTAAACTTGAAAATATTCGAAGAAAGAATTTAATAATTTTTGCTGACTTAAATTTTAAATCCGAAAAAAAACGGAATGTAAATTCAATTATTCTAAATTACACAAATAGCAATTCTACTTCATTCTTCCCAAAAGGGCACTTAAAACAACTCAACAAAAAATACTTAAACAAAACTTTTAACCAAACTGTCATAAAACAACTTTATGAAGACATTAATAGTTTTGAATTTGTTTCTCAAACAAAATATCCTGAAATATTATTCACAAAAGATTCTACAAAAATCTACACTTATATTGAAAAAAGAAAAGCAAACACATTTGACGGATTCGTTGGATTTTCAAATGACGAAAACAAAAAAGTAACATTAAGCGGATATTTAGATATTTTACTCATCAACACGCTACATGCTGGCGAAGAATTTTCGTTATATTGGAAAAGCGATGGAAACCAGCAAAAAACCTTTAACACTAAGCTAGAGATTCCATATATTTTCAAATCATCATTTGGAATAAAAGCCCAATTAAACATTTTCAAACAAGACAGCACTTTTCAAAACACAAAAACCGCTATCGATCTTGGCTATTATATTAACTATAATTCAAAACTATATTTAGGACATCAATCTACAGAATCCAGTGATATCCAAAACACAAACAACACAACTATAAGCGATTTCAACAACTCTTACTTCACGACTTCTTACGAATACAAAAAACCGGATCAACTCAATAGCTTAATGCCCAAAAAGGCTTTTTTAAATTTTGCAACAGGAATAGGAAAAAGAGAAACAAACAATGATTTAGAAACAGCTGGCACAAGTAAACAATTCTATACAAACCTGAATACAGGATACAATTTTGAACTCAACAAAAAAAATTATATTAACATAAATTCACAAAATTTTTATTTGCAAAGCAAAAACTACATTACGAATGAATTATTTCGTTTTGGTGGAAATAAGTCAATTCGTGGTTTTTTAGAAAACAGTCTACAAGCAAACTTGGCCGCCACTATTCTTACAGAATACAGATATGTAGTTTCTTCAAATCTTTATATTAATTCAATACTTGATTATGGAATATATCAAGACTTAACAAGCGTTTCGAACCCAGAGAAAATAAAAAAATTAATAGGAATTGGGATTGGAACATCGATACTAACTCCAAACGGATTAATAAATATTAACCTTACAAATGGAGCCAACAAAACACAGGAATTACAATTATATAACACTATCATAAACATATGTTATAATGTTAAATTTTGACCTTTAACGAAAAAAAAAAATATTTTACTAGGAAAGTTAACAAATTATTAAGAGTTTTGCGATACTAATTCAAAATATTTAAAAATGAAACTAAAGTTCAATGGATTCTTAGTGCTTTTATTAGTACTAGTTGCGCAACTTTCTTTTGCGCAAGAAAGAGCTGTTTCGGGAACAGTTTCTGATAATGCAGGAATGCCTTTGCCGGGTGTTAGTGTAATTGTCAAAGGAACAAAATCTGGAACACAAACCGATTTTGATGGTAAATATTCTATCAAAGCTTCATCAAGCCAAATTTTGGTATTTAGCTACATTGGGATGAAAACCCAAGAAATAGCTGCAACTTCATCAACAGTTAACGTAAAATTAGCTGGAGATGCACAAGAACTTGAAAGCGTTGTTGTAACAACAGCTTTAGGTGTTAAAAGAGAGAAAAAATCTCTTGGTTATGCAACACAAGAGGTAAAAGGAGGAGATTTAAGAAATGGTACTTCTAGCGGTAACTTCTTAAACGAACTTTCTGGAAAAGTTGCGGGTGTTAACATTACAAGAAACTCAAACTTTGGAGGTTCTACAAGTGCAATTTCTCGTGGGGTTAAAGCTATTGGTCAAAGTAATGAGATGTTAATCGTTATTGATGGTATGCCAATCAACAACGGAAACAATACAAACGACGGAACAACAGCTCAATCATCTGGAGCTAGAGGATTTGACTATGGTAACAATGCAATGGATATTAACCCAGAGGACATCGAAAGTGTGAACGTGCTGAAAGGTGCTGCTGCATCTGCATTATACGGATACTTAGCTGGTAACGGGGTTTTAATGATTACTACTAAAAAAGGTAAAGCTAAAAAAGGATTAGGAATTACAGTTTCATCTGAAGTAGTAACAGGTTCACCTGACAAAGATACATTCATCAAATATCAGAAAGAATACGGAGCTGGTTACGGTGGTTCTTTTGATACTAGATTTGACCTTGATGGCGATGGCACAGTAGACGAAGTTGTTTATATGGGGGATGATGCCTCTGTGGGAGATCGTTTCGATCCTTCTATAAATGTTTATCAATGGGATGCTTTTTCTGCATATCCAGGAAATGAAAACTACGGAAAAAAAACACCTTGGAAAGCTGCTGCGAATGATCCGTTTAAATTCTTCAAAAATTCTCTTTCATTAGTAAACAGTATCTCTTTTGAGGATGGTAACGATAAAACGAATCTTGTTTTTAACTACACAAACACTAAACAAACTGGTATTTTACCAAATAGTGAATTAAGAAAAAACAACTTCAGTTTAAAATTAAACCACCAATTTTCTGATAGATTATCTCTTAGTACTTTTGCTAACTTTTCAGCACAAGAAACTATGGGTAGAAACATGACTGGTTACAGCGACAACATGATCTCTGGTTTCCGTCAATGGTGGCAAACTAACGTTGATATTAAACAACTTGAACAAGCTTACAACGCTTCAGGCGGACAAAACATCACTTGGAATAGAAAATCTATCGAAGATGGAAGTCCTGCTTACTGGAACAACCCTTATTTTGAGCGTTACAAAAACTATCAAAATGACAGCAGAAATCGTTTCATAGGTTATGCAAACTTTACATACAAAATTGCTGACTGGGTTTCTGCAACTGCAAAAATCTCTACAGATACTTACTCTGAAATTCGTGAAGAAAGAGTTGCTGTAGGATCTGTATCAAAAACTTTTGGTATCAATGCTCTTGATGAGACATCTGGTTACCAACGTTACAATGGTAACTTCTCTGAGCAAAACTATGATATCCTTCTTAACTTCAAACACAATTTTGGTGAAAACTTTAATTTAACAGGAGTTGCAGGGGGTACAATAAGAAACACTTATTTCAACCAAATTACTGCTTCTACTCAAGGAGGTCTTATCATTCCTGGAATATACAGTTTATCAAACTCTAAAGCTGCTAGCCCATACCCATATGAAAGAGAAACTACAGCATCTGTTAATAGTTACTATGCTTCTGCCTCATTAGGATATTTAGATACTTATTTTATTGATGCAACATTACGTAGAGATGCGTTTTCAAACTTACCTTCTGATGACAACAACTTATGGAGTAAATCTATTTCTGGAAGCTGGGTATTCTCAAAAAATATTGACGCAAGCTGGTTATCTTTTGGTAAATTAAGAGGAGGTTACTCTGAGAGTCCACTTGGAACACCACCTTTGGCATTAGTTGATACATATACTAAATATGATCCATTCAACAATAACCAAATGTATTCTGTTAACTCAATTAAAAACAACCCAGATTTAAGACCTATCAAAACAAATACTTATGAAGCTGGTCTTGAGATGCAATTCTTAAACAGAAGAGTTGGTTTTGACGTGAGTGTGTACAAAAACATAAATGACGGAGAAGCTGTAAGAGTACCTTATTCAACTGCTACAGGTTATACTTCTAAATATGTAAACGCAGCAACAATTGAAAATAAAGGTATTGAGGTTCAGTTTAATGCAACTCCAGTAAAAACTAACAATTTTGCTTGGGACATCAATGTAAACTGGTCTAAAAACGAAAATGAAGTAACAGCTTTAGCTGATGGTGTAACAAACTTACAAGTTGCTTCATTCCCTGGTACGGTAACTTTAAATGCTGTTGTTGGACAACCATTTGGAGTATTAAAAGGAACAGATTATACTTATACTGCAGATGGACAAAAAGTTGTTAACCCAACAACTGGAAGATATGTAATCAATACTTCAACAAATAACATTATTGGAAATATCAATCCTGATTGGATTGGAGGTGTACGTAATAAATTTACATACAAAAGCTTCTCATTCAGCTTCTTAATTGATGTGAAACATGGAGGAGATATTTTCTCTACAGATCAATGGTATGGTGTTGGTACTGGTTTAACAGCTGGAACTGTTGGAAACAACGACTTAGGTAATCCAAAAAGAAACACACAAGCTAATGGTGGTGGTGTTATTCTTCCAGGTGTATACGCTGATGGAACTCCAAATACAACAAGAACTGATTATGTTTATTTAGCTCAAGGTGCTGTAACTAACGCTTATACAAACGGACCAAGAAGTCAATATGTATATGATGCTAGTTTTGTTAAACTAAGAGAAGTTAATATTACTTATTCTTTACCTACTTCATTAGTACAAAAAATGAAATTAGTAGATGCTAAAATCTCACTTATTGGATCTAACTTATGGATAATTGACAAAAATCTTCCAGATGCAGACCCAGAAAGTGGATTAGGATCTAATTTAGGATCTCAAGGACTTTCTATCGGTTCTTTACCAACAACTAGAAATATTGGTTGTAACTTAACAATAAAATTCTAAGCTATGAAAAATAGACTAATAATATTAATCTCATTCATTACCTTATTTTCATCATGCTCTGATGATTTCGGGAATATGAATCAAGACACCAAAAACCCTACCACTACTTCTCCTGAGTTTTTATTTACAAATGCTGAGAAATTCATGGTAGATCAGGTTACTAGTACATCAGTTAACTTTAATGTTTTCAGATTGTATGCTCAACAATGGACAGAAGTACAATATCCACAAGAAACTCAATATGACCTTACTGGACGTACTATTCCAGATCGTCACTGGGCAACATACTACCGTGATGTATTAAAAGATTTTAAAGAAGCTAAAACTCTTTTAATTGAACAAAAAGCTGCATATACTGGAGCACCAGAAGGGTTAATTGTTTTTGATAATAAAATTGCAATTATAGACATCTTATCATCTTATTGCTATGGGATTTTAGTTGATACTTTTGGTGATGTTCCTTACACAGAGGCTTTAGACATTGATGGTCATCCACAACCAAAATACGATGATGCACAAACAATCTACAGAGATCTTCTTGCTGTATTAACTGCAGCATCTCATAAATTAGATCAAAGTGCAGAAAGCTACGGAGATGCTGATCTTATTTATGGTGGAGATACTGCTAAATGGGCAAAATTCGCTAACTCTCTACGTTTCAGAATGGCCATCATGATGGACGATGTTGATCATGCTTATGCAAGTACACAAGCTTTAGCAGCTCAAACTGATGGACTAATTTTAGATAGTGCTGATGGAGCTTACATGCCTTATGCTACAAATACAACAAATAATAACCCATTGTATTTAGACTTAGTGGCAAGTGGTCGTAACGACTTTATTCCAGCAGATACATTTGTAAACAAAATGAACGCTCTTTCTGATCCAAGAAGAGCTAAGTTCTTCACTGAATACCCAGTAGGTTCTGGTCTTTATAAAGGTGGTGTTTACGGATCTGTTAACGTTTATGGTAGTTTTTCTCACATAAATGAAACATTGAAAGATCCTGTATATCCAGGTGTAATTTTCACTTATTCTGAAGTAGAATTTTTATTAGCTGAAGCTGTGGAAAGAGGTATTGCTGTTGGTGGTACTGCTGAATCTCACTATAATGCTGCTGTAACTGCATCTTTAGAAGATTGGGGAGTAACTAGTGCTGCTATTACTACTTATTTAGCTAGAACTGATGTTGCTTATGCAACAGCTACAGGAACTTGGAAACAAAAAATTGGAGAACAATCTTGGATTGCATACTACAACAGAGGATTTGAAGCGTGGACATCTTACAGAAGATTAGATTTCCCAGTTTTATTACCTCCTGCATCAACTTTTGGAGATATTAAAGAAGTTCCTAAACGTTATTCTTACCCTGGTATTGAACAGACCTTAAATGCAGCTAATTTACAAGCAGCTGTTGCTAAACTTGGCAATAACAATGTTACAACTAAATTATTCTGGGATAAATTCTAATTCTATTCCAAATTAATACTAAAAGCCACTCCGTTCATTCGGGGTGGTTTTTTTTTATATAAACATTATACCTATATTTGCCCTATGGAAAAAGAACATCAAATATTTGGTATTAGAGCCATTATAGAAGCGATACAAGCTGGTCAGGAAGTTGACAAAGTATTTATACAAAAAGAGATTTCCGGAGAATTAATGAAAGACTTAATGAAGGTAATGAAACGTGCCAACATTAATTTCTCTTATGTACCTGTGGAAAAATTAAACAGATTAACACCAAACAATCATCAAGGTGCTGTTGCTACAATTTCACCTATTGGATTTATTGATATTGAACATTTAGTTGAATCAACAATTGCATCTGGATTGAAACCATTATTTTTAATATTAGACCAAATTTCTGATGCAAGGAATTTTGGCGCAATAATCAGAACTGCAGAATGTACTGGAGTTAATGGAATCATTATACAAAAAGCAGGATCGGCACCTGTAAACGGAGATACTGTAAAAACATCTGCCGGTGCAGTATTTAATGTTCCTATTTGTAAAGTAGAGCACATCAAAGACGCCATATTTTATTTACAAGGTTCCGGAATAAAAACGGTTGCTGCCACAGAAAAAACAGATCAAAACATCTATGACCTCTCACTTAATGAACCTTTGGCTATTATAATGGGATCAGAAGACCGAGGAATTAATCCATCTGTTCTTAAAATTGTAGATGAGAAAGCAAAATTACCAATGTTCGGATCAATAGGATCTCTCAATGTATCTGTTGCCTGCGGTGCATTTTTATACGAAACTGTACGTCAAAGAAGTTAAATAGTATTACGAGAATTAGGATTGACAAATAAATACTAAATTTTATGTCTCTTAAACCTAATCATATCTTACTAGTAAAAAAAATATGCCCAATACTTGCAATTATTTTAATGTCAAGTATTGGCTATGGACAAACTATACACTACAGTCAATTTTGGGGAGAAGTTCAGTTTAACAGAACTATAACTGAAAAATGGTCAACTGAACTTGATTTAGGAACCAGTTACAGCAGTGCGGAATCATCTCCCAATATGTTTGAAAAAAACACTCAGAGATCATTTAGAGCATGGGGACATTTTTATCTCACTCCTCGCTGGAAGTTATCATCTTTTATCGCTTATTACAACAACAAAGATGTTCCGGAAATTGGTCAGTTTGAATCTCCTGAATGGCGATTTGCTTTACAGGGAGTTTACTACTTCCATAAAACCGGATATACATTAAGTACAAGAATGAGAACTGAACTTCGTCACATGAAAAACGAAGATGATACTTATGAAAATGTAATTCGTTATCGGCAGCAAATTAAATATTTACAACCTATTAATAGCAAAGTTCTTCGTTCAGGAGTAGTTTATGCAATTGCTTCAGATGAGCTTTTCTTTAAATCCGGAACCAAAGTAACAGGCTTAAGCTTCTTTGACAGAAACAGACTAAATATAGGTGCTGGATATTTATTTACAGATGATATTCAAATTGAGATAACTTATGCCAATGAATACCTGCCAAGAGATAATGGAAATCAAATCATAAATGCCGCATCTTTAACTCTTAGCTTTAACAACCTTTTTAAAAATTTAAATAAAAAGTTTCTACACAAACCTGAACCAGTTTCAGAAGACTAAAGCTTACTTTTCTTCTTTTTTTAAAAAACAGGCAAGCTGTTTCTTTATTTCATCTTTGTGAAGTTTAAAATTATAATCACGAATAAATTCCGTTCCTTTCATATTAATTGTAGCCACAATAGCCTCAAATTTAGAAAAAGCATCGATGTCTTTATTATCAATCATATACAAAACCTGCATTATCGAATCATTTTGTATATACTGCGTGTCATAATGCGTCAATTTATATTCTTGATTATTTGCTAAACGAATCGTCAAATCATCTGTTATTTTTTTCCCAACTTTTTTTTCTGGAAAAGGTATCGGCTGTAACGCAACGAAGTAATTCTCTTTATCAGTTACAATATTAATTTTTAACGACTTAGATTTGGTTGTGTAAAAAACTGCCGGATCAAAATAATAGACCATAGAACCATCTGCAAGAATCCTGTTCTTTATATCACATTGTGCAAAAGATTCTACAGATATTATAACCGAAATTATCAAAAAGATCTTTTTCATGATGTTATTTGAAAAAATTAAACTCTTCTTACAAATTTAATCATTTTAGGTTGATGTTTTCAAACAATCATTCTTTATCTTCTGATTCTGTTTTAGTTACAATATAATTC
Source organism: Flavobacterium sp. (assembly GCF_039595935.1). Lineage (NCBI taxonomy): Bacteria > Pseudomonadati > Bacteroidota > Flavobacteriia > Flavobacteriales > Flavobacteriaceae > Flavobacterium > Flavobacterium sp. Next base: position 425,807 of record NZ_JBCNKR010000005.1, read on the forward strand.
ACTATAACATTAGAATTAAAATAAGGATCTGAAAATTGATTTTCTTCTTCCTCAATTTCGGTATTGACAAAATTTCCGTTTTCATCAAAATGTTTCATAAAAGGATCTTCTGACGGATCAAAATCAGGTCTTTGCCAATCGTAAATTATGGGCTTTGTATATTCTGGAGTTTTATAATACATAGAAAGTCCAAAACCAGTTATAAATCCGGCCAAATGTCCTTCCCATGATATTCCGGCATCAACATCTGGAAATACATACCAGATCATTCCTCCATAAAGTAAAACAACTGAAAACGAAAGAGCAACTAAGCGATAATATTTTGTTTGAATTCCTTTAAAAAAAATAAAACTCACCAAAACATAAATTAATCCACTTGCCCCTATGTGAAAATTTTCGCGGCCAATAAGCCAGGTTAATAATCCTGAAAATAAAATACCGAAACAAATTACGGAAACTGACTGCTTAGGATAAAAATACTGCAAAGCTGGCAATAAGACTAAAAGAGGAATTGTGTTATTATACAAATGATCCATATTTTCATGGATAAAGGGACTAAACAAAACACCTTGCAACCCCGAGAAATCTCTAGGATAAATTCCGTGTCGGTAAAAGTCAAAATCGAATCGAATCTGCATCCAATAAATAACCCATATAAAAAGGATAAAAAATAATGGAAGCCCGATTACAGCATTTGAAAATTTAAACTGGTTATCATTCATAAACTTCAATTAAAGATATACAGTTGTCATCAAAAAACTATCCAAACAAAAATTACTGATAATTTGTCAGTGTATGCATTTGTGTTAATGTTACAAATTAGAACAGTATAAATCTTTTCGTATAATAAATTTAGATTTGAAAATAGTAATTTTACAAAATGGAAGCACCTTTAGCCGAGCGTATTCGCCCACAGAAACTGGAAGATTATATTAGTCAAAGCCATTTAGTTGGACCAAATGGTTCATTGACTCAGCAAATTTCAAGAGGAATAATTCCTTCGATCATTTTTTGGGGGCCGCCTGGAACCGGAAAAACAACTCTGGCTCAAATTATAGCACAAAAATCTAAACGTCCGTTTTATGAATTGAGTGCCATAAATTCAGGCGTAAAAGACATCAGAGACGTAATTGAAAAAGCAAAACAAAGCGGCGGATTATTTACTGCTAAAAATCCCATTTTGTTTATCGACGAGATTCATCGCTTTAGTAAATCACAACAAGATTCTTTATTAGCTGCTGTTGAAAAAGGATGGATAACCCTAATTGGTGCTACAACAGAAAACCCGAGTTTTGAAGTTATTCCCGCATTATTATCGCGTAGTCAGGTTTATATATTAAATGCTTTTACAAAAGAAGATTTAGAAGCTTTATTGCATCGTGCAATGAAAATTGATAAAGAACTTTCGTCAAAAAATATAACACTAAAAGAAACCGAAGCTTTATTGAGACTTTCTGGAGGCGATGGAAGAAAACTGCTTAATATTTTTGAACTTGTCGTAAATGCATCGCCAAATGATGAAATAGTAATAACAAACGACAGAGTCCTGGAACTTGTACAGCAAAATACTGTTTTATATGACAAAACAGGAGAACAGCATTATGACATAGTTTCTGCATTTATAAAATCTATAAGAGGAAGCGATCCAAACGGTGCTGTTTACTGGCTGGCAAGAATGATCGAAGGCGGTGAAGATGTAAAATTTATTGCCAGAAGAATGTTGATTTTATCAAGCGAAGATATAGGAAATGCTAATCCTACGGCATTTATTATGGCTAATAATACTTTTCAGGCCGTATCAACAATTGGATACCCTGAAAGCCGTATCATTTTGAGCCAATGTGCCATTTATTTAGCAACATCGCCAAAAAGCAATGCATCCTATATGGCAATCGGAAATGCACAGCAATTGGTAAAACAAACCGGAGATCTGCCCGTTCCTATTCATTTACGAAATGCTCCAACAAAATTAATGAAAGAATTAGGTTATGGTGAAGATTATAAATATTCGCATGACTATGCAAACAATTTTGCTGAACAAGAATTTTTACCCGACGCTATAAAAGAAACGGTTCTTTACAATCCGGGAAGCAATTCCAGAGAGAACAGCAACCGCGAATTTTTAAAGAACCGTTGGAAAGATAAATATGGCTATTAAACCGTACTATATTTTAGAATTTTACAGAAACCTTTTCTGAAACCAATTTATCATTTTGGTAATACTCAAAATACCACTGATTATCTTTTGCGTTTAAAGAACCTTGAATTCCGTCTTTAATAGCTATAAAAGAATCCGGACGTGACGTTTTTAATAATTTCATTACCACTTTCGGTGTTTTGTCAATCAATTGATAACCATTTTCTGTTGGCTGTGCATATAACAAATTTGGATCTGATAAATTAGCCACAGGTTTTTCTTCAATTGGAGTATTGGCAACAGCAGTAACAGGTACAGCGGCTTGTGTAACATTTGAAGAAACTGTAGAGACAGATTTTCCACTGTATGCATAATGCAATGCGATTACAGATACAAACGCATTTTCAAGACTTTCTTTATAGGCAACTTCATAATCTTTTTCTCTGCTTTTTCCAGTTTCAGAAGTGTAAATCACTTTTCCGTAGCAATCTTTAAACTGAATAAAAAGCTTTGTTACTAAAAATGCATTGTCCTTTTTAACATCAATATACAAAAGTTCACATCTGTCAAATCCAGCCGGAATTTGCTCATTTGTATAAAAAGCCTGAAATCCTGCTTTTAGCAAATTTGATTTTGTTAAAGTAGCTAATCTATACTGATTTTCAGTTTTAATAAAATCATATTTTAAAGGAATTATCACAGCTTTGTAATCATTAACAGATTGTGAAAATCCAATGAAAGAGCAAAGAAGAAGAGCTAATAAAGCTTTTAGTTTCATAATTATAAATATTTTTTTAGTTCTAGTAAATGGTTAATTTGTTTAAAATTTTGTGGAACTTCGATATTTTTTGCATTAAAAAAAATAGCATCAAGTCCTGCATTTAAAGCACCGTTAACATCTGCATCAAGATCGTCTCCAATCATAATACTATTTTCTTTTGATGCCTGAGCCAAATTGACAGCATAATCAAAGATAATACTATTTGGTTTTTTAACACCGGCTAATTCAGAATTTGTAATTGTACTGAAATAACCTCCAAGAGCGGCATTATTAATTTTCTTAGTCTGAACATTTGCAAAACCATTGGTAATAATATGAAGTTTGTATTTTGGTTTTAAATATTCTAAAACTTCAATTGCACCATCAAACAAGTGATTATTATCAGTCAGAAATTCAATATAATCATTTGCAATCTGATTTATATTTTCATCTGATATTGCATAATTTAAAGCATCAAAAGAAAACTTTAATCGGTTGTAACGCAATTCCTGATGCGTAATTTGATCATTTTGATACAATCGCCAGCATTCCTGATTTATGGGAACATATTTTTCGATAAAATCCTGAATTTTAATTTCTCCAAAGTTATTCTTAAAAATACGATCAAAAGCCATTTCAGAATTTTTGTCAAAATCCCAAAGTGTATGATCTAAATCAAAAAAAATGTCTGTAATGTTGGTATTCATAAATTAAAAAATTCCTTCATCTACAAAACTATAATATTTTGTTTCAGTTATAATCAAATGGTCTAAAATTTTAACATCTAAACTCTCTCCTGCCAGTTTTAATTTCTTTGTAATTTGTTTATCGGCATCACTTGGCATGAGGTTTCCAGATGGATGATTATGGCACAAAATCAATCCTGTAGCTCCATTTTCTAATGCTAATTTAAAAACCAATCTTGCATCTACTATAGTTCCTGCAATTCCACCTTTACTCATTTGAGATTTCGAAATGACTTTATTAGAATTATTAAGAAAAAGCACCCAAAATTCTTCATGAGATAATTCTCCTATAATGGGCTGCATAATTTCGAAAGCATTTTTACTCGATGTAATTTTTTTCAACTCTACCCTATCTTCAGCCCTTCTCCTGCGTCCTAATTCTAAAGCCGCAATAATTGTAATTGCTTTTGCTTCTCCAATCCCTTTAAATTGCATCAATTGAGAAATAGACATTTTTCCTAAAGAATTTAGATTTCCCGCGCTGGCCAAAATCCGTTGACTTAATGCTACAGCAGATTCATTACGACTGCCAGAACCAATTAAAATAGCCATTAATTCGGCATCACTTAAAGAATCTTTTCCTTTAAGCATTAATTTCTCCCTTGGTTTGTCATCTTCAGACCAGTTTGTAATAGGAAAATGACCTTCATCCATAATAATATATTTTAAGAAGCGAATATATATTAAAAAGAAGAAAAATCTTTCAAAAATTAGATTTATTAAAAAAATAGATAAAAAATGCCAATCACTATTGTAATTGGCATTTTTTCTAATTCTTAAATTGACTAATTATTTATTCTATCAATTGTTTTACTTCGTCAAAATTTAAACCACCGTAATTTCCTGAACTCATTAATAAAAGTGCAGAATTATCAAGATTTAAGTTGAATAAATATTCTTTAAATTCAGCTGGATTCGTGTAAATAATTAAATCTTTTCTATTGAATGAAGTTGCAATTTGCTCATAAGTTACTTCTTCTAATTGTTTAATTTTTACAGCGTCGGGAGAATAAAATACAACGGCAACATCAGCATATTCTAATGCTCCTTCGTACTCTTTCAAAAACTCAGCATTTAAACTGCTATAGGTATGCAATTCTAAACAAGCGACCAAAGTTCTGTTTGGATATTGTTCTTTTACAGCTTTTGTCGTTGCGGCTACTTTACTTGGCGAATGTGCAAAATCTTTATAGGCTACTTTTCCTTTTCCTTCTGCAATTTTTTCTAAACGTTTAGATGCACCTTTAAAACTTGCAATTGCTTCGTAAAAATCAGCTTCGTCAACGCCCATATTCTGGCAGATCCATTTTGCACCCGCAAGATTATTCAAATTGTGAGCACCAAAAACTTCAATTGGCATATCGCCTTCCGGCGTTTTTAATAAAGTAACTCCATCGGCAACAGAATATTCTGGTGTAGAGTAAGGTAATTTTCGAATTGGGTTTGTCGCAGCTTCAGAAACTCGTTTTACTTCAGGATCATTTTCGTTGTAAACTAAAATCCCTCCGTTTGTAATTTTAGAAATAAAGATCTCAAATTGCTCCACATAATTTTCATAAGTTGGAAACACATTAATATGATCCCAGGCAATTCCTGAAATTAAAGCAATATTTGGCTGATACAAATGAAATTTTGGGCGTCTGTCAATTGGCGATGATAAATATTCATCACCTTCGAGAACCATAAAATCATTTTCTTCGGTAAGATGCACCATTGTGTCAAAACCTTCTAATTGCGCACCAACCATATAATCGACTTCAATATTATGATAATGCATAACATGCAAAATCATCGAAGTAATGGTAGTTTTTCCGTGAGAACCTCCAATAACTACACGAGTTTTATTTTTCGATTGTTGGTATAAAAATTCCGGGTATGAATAAATTTTCAATCCTAATTCCTGCGCTTTCAACAATTCTGGATTATCAGCTTTAGCATGCATTCCAAGAATTATGGCGTCAATGTCGGCAGTAATTTTTTCAGGAAACCAGCCCATTTCTGCAGGCAGAATTCCTTTTTTTTCTAATCTTGATTTTGAAGGTTCAAAAATAGCATCATCACTTCCTGTAACCTGATATCCTTTATTATGTAATGCCAATGCGAGATTGTGCATAGCGCTTCCGCCTATAGCGATGAAATGTGTTTTCATTTAAAATGTTTAATCGTTAAACTGTTCAATCGGTTAATCGAAATAACTAATAAAACTCAATAATTATTTTTCAAAAATAAGGAAATATAAAATGTGTTATTTCCTTTTATAGATAAATTAGTACTTTGTACGAAAAATAATTTTAATCCCTCCCAACCTTTATTAAAGTTTAATCATCTATAGATTAAAAACTATCTTATGAAAAATATATTATTCGTTTTCTTATTGATTTCAACTACTTTTTTTGGACAGCAAAATGATAAAAATTGGGATAAAATTATTGCTTTAGAAAATGAAGGCAAGATAAAATCTGCAAACGAGATTGTCGCTAAGATTTATAAAAAAGCAATTAATCAGAAAGATGAAGTTCAAATGATTAAATGCTTTTTCTATCAATCAAAATATCTACAGATTGTTGATGAAAACGCACAAACAAAAATTCTGAATAATCTTAAAACTGACATTAATCGAATTACAGAGCCATCAAAAGCAATTTTAAATTTAGTTTATGCTAAATGCTTAACAGATTACTTAGCAAAGAATAGATATCAAATTCAAAGAAGAACAAATACAACAGAACTAGACAATGATTTCCTTACGTGGACAGAAAAAAATTTCAATACTCAAATTGATCTTGCTCTAAAAAGTTCTTTAGAAAACGAATCTATTTTAAAAAATACTCCACTCACTATATATGAGGCTATTTTTGATTATCAAACAATTGAAAAATTTAAAACTCTGAATTTATTAAATTATGTAATAGCCGAAAACATTTTACTTCAATCGCAAAAGATACGTTCGTGGGAAATTCAAAAAAGCGATTTTCTATCTTCTAAAAAAATGCTTTTGGGAAATTCAAACAGTTTTATAAAATTAAATTTTGATTCTGTTTCAAACGAAAATCTTAAAATCACTTTAAAACTCTATCAAAAACAAGAAATAAATAATCCTACGACTGAAAACGTATGGGGAAGAATTCAATTTCTTAAAAAGAATGTTATTGATACCGATGAAGATTATATTAAAGCATTGGTTTCTCTGCAAAAACAAACCAATAATGTAATTTTAATACAAAACATTCAATTAGAGAAAGCTGCTTTTTTATCTCAAAACGCTTCCAAAGAAGTCTATCCTGATAATAATATAAAAGCGATTGTAATTTTAGACAGTATTTTACAAATCAATAACCAATCAAATGCATACAAACTAGCTTTGCAGAAAAAGGAGAATATATTATATAAAACTTTAAATGTACAACTTGAAAAATATACTTATCGCAACGAAAATACCCGCGCTTTTATTCAATATAAAAATGTTGAAAAACTAAAAATTTCTTTTTTTAAAATTACAAACTCGCAATTTATAGAATTAAGTGAATCTTATCGCACTCGGGAAGGAATTAGAGACTCTATTCTAAAAAAAACAAAACCTGTTGTTTCTCAATTCTATACATTTACCAATAAAAAAGATTATTTCGATTACACTACAGAAGTTGTACTTCCTCAGCTTCAGACAGGTTCATATTTAGTATATTTTGAAAGTGAATCTGACTCAAAAGAAAAAAAAGCTACTGCTTTTGAAACGATTACGGTTTCTAATTTTATTGTTTTAGGAACTCAGAATGATAAATCTGAAAGTTATCAGGTTCTGGATCGAAAAACTGGAAAACCATTACAAAATGTAAATATTAAATCGCCGTTGTTTAATATTTTGACTGATAAAAATGGTACTGCTGTTTTTCAAAAAGCAACAGATGCTTACTCCGGTAATTATAATATAATATTGTCTACAGCACAGGATACTCTTTATATTAATAAAAATTATCTCCCTTATAATTCTAAATATGGGGATAAAGATGATGATGAGTTTAGAGGAAAAGTGCAATTTTATTTAGACCGTGCTATTTATCGTCCTGGGCAAACTGTGTTTTTTAAAGGTATTGCAGTTCAGAAAATCAATCAAAAATCTTCTGTAGTCCCATTCACGACTTTTAATATTATTATTGAAGATCCAAATAACACAGAAATTAAGGAATTTAATGTTATTACGAATGAATTTGGTTCTTTTTCTGGCGAATTTACTTTACCAAAAACTGGTCTTACCGGTGATTTTCGTATTAGTGCGGAGGAACCAGATGATTATGAAAATGATAAGGTATACGACAAACGAAAAGACGAGCATCCATTTTGGGATAATGTTGATTTTGAACATTCAGAAAACGTCTTTTCTGTTGAAGAATACAAACGTCCAAAATTTGAAGTCACTTTTGAACCTAAAAAAGAAAGCTTTCAGATTAACCAATCTGTTAAAGTAAAAGGTATAGTAAAAGCTTTTGCCGGAAGTAATATTTCTGATGCAAAAGTTACATATAGTGTTACTCGATACACAACTTATTCAAGATATTTTTCTTCACAATTTGAACAAAATGAAGTTTTGGCAACAGGAGAAACCAAAACTGATGCTTCAGGGAAATTTGCAATCGATTTTAATGCCGTTCCGTCAAAAAATTCAAACAAAGAACAGCTGCCAATTTACAATTATAGTATAAAAGCGTCTGTTACGGATATTAATGGTGAAACACATGATTCAGAAACTTCTATAAAGGTTGGATACCATGACCTAGAACTAGATGCTTTAATTAATAGCGAAATTTTTACTAAAAAGAAAAATGAGATTCAGCTCATAAGTACAAATCTAAATGGAGAATTTTCTGCGGTTAAAGGCGAAATAAAAATTTATTACATCAACCCCTTTTCTACAAAATTCAAAACACGAATTTTTCCTAAACCGGATTTTGCAGCTATTTCAGATTCTGATTTTGAAAAATTATTCCCATATGAAAACAATGAAAATGCAAAAGAAAAAATAATCGAAACCTTATTGTTTTCCAAAAATGTAGACACTCAAAAAGACAAAACCCTAGCTTTAGATTTTATATCAAATTACAAATCCGGAAATTATAAAATTGTTTTTTCTGCAAAAGATAGTTTCGGAAACTTAATCGAGAAAACTTCAAATTTTAAACTTTTTCAAAGTAATGATAAATTTGACGCAAGTCGTTTATTTTCTGTAACACAAACCAATCTTAACCCTGTAAAAGATGGTTTTGTTTCAATAAGAATTACTTCGGTAATACCTGAACTATACATTAGTGCAACGGTTAATTATGAAAACAAAGTATATTTTGAGGAAATGTATACACTTCAAAATCATGAAGCTTTAATTAAAATTCCTGTAAAAAAAGAATTTGAAAACGGACTTACAATTGATTTTACAACCCTATTTGAAAATCAAAAATTTGATAACAATGTTTTGGTTTTTTTACCAAAAGAAAAACCGGAATTTAAGTTTGATGTAGAAACATTTAGAACTAAAATACAACCTGGAAGCAGTGAAAACTGGTGTTTTAAATTAAGCGGTACAGCGACCAAAAAAGAATCTGAAATTTTAGCTTCGATGTATGACAGTTCTTTAGATCAATTTACTGTTAAAAACTGGGAAAGTTTAAATAATAATGATTATCGTTTTGGGTACAGTTACAAGTCACTTATTGGCGTCGAAAAAACATACACTACAATCAATAATTTAAACACGCCTTCTAAACAAATTGAACTCAAAAATGAAAGCACAAAATTGATCTGGTTCGGATTTGATTTTGCTAACAATAGTAACAATGTACTTTATTTACAAAGAGAATATCAAAGACAGTTAACAAAAAAAGCCCGAAAACCTTTAGATGCTAAATTGATTTCTGGTATTGTAACAGATTCAGGAAATCAGCCACTTCCCGGAGTGAGCATTACCATAAAAGATACCCAGCGAAGTACAACAACTGATTTTGACGGATATTATGAAATTGAAGCAAAAGAAAATGAAGAACTGGTTTTCTCTTATATCGGTTTTAAAAGCCAGTCTGCAAAAGTTTTAAAAGACAAAACGATCAATCTTACCTTAAGTGAAGAAGCAAATAAACTAGAACAAGTTGTTGTAACGGGTTATGGCAGGCAAAAAAAGATGGCTTTAACTGCTGCAGTAAGCAAAGTAATAAGTTCAGAATTTGCTCCGCAGGATAATGCTGGTGATATATTAGCTGGAAAAGTACAAGGCGTACAGGTTAGAGGAGTTTCAACTATTTCTGGAAAAAGTCCTTTATATATCGTTGATGGCAAAATCGTAAGCGAAATAAACACCTTAAATCCGAACGATATACTTTCAATTGATGTTTTAAAAGATGATAAAGCAATTGCACTTTACGGTAGCAAAGGAACAAATGGAGCTATAATTATTACTACCAAAAATGCTCTCGAAGATCTAACCCAAGTAAAAGCCAGAAAAAATTTATCTGAAACTGCGTTCTTTTTTCCGAATTTAAAAACAGATTCAAACGGAAAAGTAAGTTTCAATTTTACTTCACCTGAAGCTTTAACGGCTTGGAAACTTCGTTTGTTGGCACATAATAAAGATGCTGTTTCTGGTTATCTGGAGAAAAGTGTTATTACACAAAAAGAATTAATGGTTTTACCAAACTTTCCACGATTCTTTAGAGAAAAAGATACGATTGTAATAAGTGCCAAAATTTCTAATGTTACTGCTGAAGCAAAAACAGGAATTGCTTCTTTACAATTTTTTGACGCCGTAACTATGCAGCCAATTGATGCGAAAATGCTAAACACGAAAAACATCAAAAACTTTACAATTCCGGCGTACGGAAACTCAACAGCAAACTGGACTATTACAATCCCCGAAGGTTTACAAGGTGTTCAATATAAAATCGTAGCGAAAGCCGGTAATTTTTCAGACGGAGAAGAAAACATTCTTCCCGTCTTGACAAACAATATGCTTATTACGGAAAGTATTCCCGTTTGGGTTCGTGAAAATTCGACTAAAGAATACATTTTCGAAAACTTAAAAAACAATAATTCAACAACATTAAAAAATCATCAATTTACGTTTGAATATACTTCAAACCCAACCTGGATCGCGATTCAATCTTTGCCCTATTTAATGGAATATGAGCATGAATGTGCCGAACAGACTTTTGCACGTTTTTATGCGAATGCTTTGGCCACGGAAATTATTTCAAGTAATCCGAAAATTGCAAATGTATTTGATGATTGGAGAAAAAACGGAAAACTTAATTCTAAATTAGAAGAAAACGAAGAATTAAAATCGCTTATTTTAGCTGAAACACCTTGGCTGAATGATGCTCAAAATGAAGATGAAAAGAAAAAAAACATGGCACTTTTATTTGATTTAGAGAAAATGAAAACTTCTCAGGAAGCAACTTTCGAAAAACTAAAGCAAAAACAAAAATCTTCTGGAGGGTTCTCCTGGTTCGACGGAGGTGATGAAAGCGAATATATAACCAGACATATTTTAGCCGGTTTAGGACATTTAGAAAAACTGACTAAAAACAATATTTCTAAAGCTGATGAAATTACCAAAACCGGAATTCCATTCATAGATAATAAATTCTTAGAATATCATAAATCGAGAATCAAAAACTTAAATGCAACTGATAAACTAATCTGGATCAATCCATATTTTGATTTGCATTATTTATATGCCAGAAGTTTTTATTTGAAAAAATATCCTCTTTCTGACACCTTAAAAAAAGCAACAAAACTATATCTCGAAACAGCAAAAAAAGACTGGCTGAATTATTCTCTTTATGAAAAAGGATTAACAGCTTTGACTTTAAACCGTTTTGGAGAAAAAGAAACAGCTAAAAAAATCATCGAAAGCTTAAAAGAAACTTCTTCAAACAACGAAGATTGGGGAATGTACTGGATTGCTAATAAATCTGGCTGGTACTGGTATCAGGCACCAATTGAAACTCAGGCTTTATTAATTGAGGCTTTCGCCGAAGTTACGCAGGATTCTAAATCTGTTGACGCAATGAAAGTTTGGTTATTAAAAAATAAACAAACCAAAAACTGGCCAACTACAAAATCTACAACCGAAGCCATTTATGCTTTATTATTACAAGGCACAGATTGGCTTTCTGTAAAAGACAATACGGTTATAAAATTGGGCGATGAAAAAATCATAACCAAAAAACTGGCAGAAAATGAAAAGGAAGCAGAAACTGGCTACATCAAACTAAACTGGAAAGGTGATGAAATTAAAAAAGAAATGGCTTCTATTAAAATTCAAAATAAATCAAAAGTTCCCGGATATGGTGGTGTTTACTGGCAGTATTTTGAAGATTTGGATAAAATCAAAAACAATTCAGGATCAGTTTTATCGGTTTCAAAAGAATTGTATCTAAAGAAAAGCACTTTAAAAGGTGATGAATTAGAAAAAATCACAAATCAAAATGCTTTAAAAAAAGGAGATTTAGTAACCGTAAGATTAATTATAACTTCAAAAGAAGATACCGAATATGTTCATCTAAAAGATATGCGCGCTTCATGTTTTGAACCTGTAAATGTTCTTTCTGAATATCAATACAAAGATCGTTTAGGATATTATATGAGTACAAAAGATGCCGCAACACACTTTTTCTTTGATCAAATTAATAAAGGGACTTATGTTTTAGAATATGATATTCGGGTAAATAACAGCGGCGAATTCTCAAACGGAATTACAACTATTCAAAGTATGTATGCTCCGGAATTTGCAAGTCATACTAAAGGAATTCGCGTGAAAGTTGAATAAGTTTTTTTGTCAGGTTGAGCGAAGTCGAAACCACGCAATCTAGGGCTTCGACTTCGCTCAGCCTGACAGTCTTTTCAAAATTAAAAGCAACAAAAAACCCGACAGGTTTTAAAACCTGTCGGGTTTGATATTTATAATCAGAACTAAAGATTATTTAGAAATTGTCAATTCATCAATAATATTTTTAGCACCAGCATATTTATCAATAATCCAAAGTACATAACGAATATCAACATTGATCGTTCTTTGTAATTTAGAGTCAAAAATAACATCTCCTGCCATAGCTTCGATATTTCCGTCGAAAGCAAGACCAATTAACTCTCCTTTTCCGTTAAGAACCGGTGATCCGGAATTTCCTCCTGTAATATCATTATCTGTTAAAAAGTTTACCGGCATATAACCTGCTTTATCAGCATATTGTCCAAAATCTTTTGCTTTGTTTAATTCAAGTAAACGTTTTGGTAAATCAAATTCCTGATCTCCTGCTTTGTATTTTTTAACCATACTTTCCATAGTTGTATAGTTATTAATTGCTGCATCGTTACGAGGATCAGCAGGTAAAGCACGAACTTTTCCGTAAGTCAATCTCAAAGTTGAGTTAGCATCCGGATACTGAATTGCATTTAATTTTGATTCTCTTAAACCTTCAACAAGTTCACGGTAAGCTGTTGCAAAACCATCATCAGCTTTTGCCTGATCATCTGTTTTAGCACGATATTTTGTCACTAAATCATTAGAAATAATATACAACGGATCGTGTACAATTGCCAATGGTTTTGGATCAGCCATAAAAGCCAGTATTTTTTCTTTAGTTGTAAAATAACTTACTTCTGTTGCTTTTTCTACATCAGCAGTAAAATCACCATTATTGGCCGTTTTCATTTTTGCTATCTCTGGAGCAAGTCCGTACTCAGCAGCTTTAGAAGCATATAAATTCAATTGTGCTGTTAATACATCTTTCTCTAACGGAGCGTAAAAATTTCCGTAGATATTTTCAATCATTTTATTGATCTTAGGCAGTAACTCAGCTTTTTTAGCATCGTTTTCTTTAAAGTATGCAATTAATTCATTTCCTAAGTTTGCCGGATTTGCAGCATAACTAGAAGTACGTAAAACCTGCGTTAAGTAATTATCGTGACGCGCTTTTAAATTAGTTTCTCTGTAATAATCGTTAATAGTCGGAATTACATTTTCATACTTATCTTTATTAGCTGGTTTACTTGCCCACTCATAAAACTTATCTTCTTGTTCAGATTTCGTATCAACTGTTCCAGCTTTTGTTAAAGCATCGATCATCCCCTGACGGTTTTTCCAGTAATTAGCTGTAGAAGCATATTTAGAAGCATATTGCAAACGAACTGCAACATCTTTATCCATATACTTTTTCATTACATCCATTCCGGTTTTTGCACCTTCAACCCATGCAGGATATGCATATTTTATGTTTTGCTCGATTCCACCAGCCGGCATCCATCTGTTTGTTCTTCCTGGATATCCTAAAATCATGGCAAAATCGTTTTCTTTTACACCTTTCAAACTTACCGGTAAATAGTGTTTTGGTTTCAAAGGCACATTGTCTTTAGAATAGGCTGCCGGATTTCCGTCTTTATCAGCATAAACTCTAAACATAGAGAAATCTCCTGTTTGGCGAGGCCATTCCCAGTTATCAGTATCTCCTCCAAATTTACCAACACTTTCTGGCGGCGTTCCTACTAAACGAACATCTGTGTAATCTTGGTAAACAAAATAGTAATATTCATTTCCTTGAAAGAAAGGACGAACAGAAACTGTGTATTTCCCGTTTTCGCTATTTTCTTTTTCGATTAAAGCAATTTCCTGCTGAATAACTTTGTTTCTTTCCGTTTCTGTCATTGTATCATTTACTTTAGACAAAATTCTTTTAGAAACATCATCCATACGAACGAAAAAACGAACATATAAAGATTTTGGTTTCATTTCTGCACTTTTATCTTTTGCCCAGAAACCATCTCTTAAATAGTTTTGCTCTGCAGTAGAAAGTTCTGCAATTGCATTATACCCACAATGGTGATTTGTTAACACCAAACCGCTGTTAGAAACAATTTCAGCTGTACAACCGCCATTAAACTGCACAATAGCATCTTTTAAACTATGATGGTTGATACTGTAAATTTCTTCGGCTGTTAATTGTAAGCCCATTTTCGCCATATCTCTATGGTTCAATCTCTCGATAAACATCAAGAACCACATTCCCTCATCTGCTCTTACCGGAAAAGCCATAAGACACATGGTCAAGAATAAAACTATTTTTTTCATGTTATTTTGTTTAAGATATGCGAATATAACTCATTTTCGCAAAAAAAATAACCATTTCAGTCAAAAACAAAACATATTAAATAAATACGAATATGATTTTGCGAAATTCATAATTTATCAAAAAAGGAAAATTATTAGAATATTAAAAAATTAAAAACAATTAAAGTTATAAAACTTCAGATTAAATAAAATTTTAATTCTAAAATTTAAAATTAATTGTAAAAATTAACTTTCAATAATAAAAAAATAAATTAATCTATTTCTTACAAAATAATAATTCCTTTAATTTGCCATTCTAATTAAAAAAATAAAAATGAAAAAATTATTAGTTGCAGTTGTTCTGTTAGTAACAACTATGGTGAGTGCACAAAAGAACTCTATTTTATTAGGCGGAAATGTTGGATTTGGATCAGAAAAAATTGGCGAAAGTAAAATAGAAGCTTTCGAATTTTCTCCAAAAGTAGGATATCAATTTTCTGAAAACTGGACTCTAGGAGTTGAAGGTTCAATCTTGAATTATAAAGAATCTGGTTCTAAAAGAGAAGAAGCTTACAGAATTGGTGCATTTACACGTTACTCAGTGCCTCTTTCTGATTTATTTTCTTTCTACACTGATTTAGGAGTTGGATATCAAGAAAGAAGTATTGATAAAACTAAAGGAGTTTATGCTAGTTTAACGCCAGCATTATTCATTAACATGAAAAAAGGATTAGGTTTAAATTTCTCAATTGGAGGAGTTGGTTATGATAACCTTAGTGGAAAAGAAGTTTCAAGAGAACAGCGTTTCGGTTTTAATTTCGGAAAAACTTTAAACATTGGAATCTCTAAAAACTTTGGATTATAATTTTTGAGGATTTAAGTTAAAAAGTAAAATCCTTATACTTTTTGTTTTTTCGCGCAAAAAGTAAAAAACCCGACAATAAAATTGTCGGGTTTTTATATTTATAAAATAATGCTTTTATTCATTAAGCATTTTCCAAAGTTTATCTTTTAAATCTGTTAAACCTTGCTGTGCAACAGACGAGATAAGCATATACGGAACATCTTTAAAAGTAACATCTAATTCTGCTTTCAATTCTGCCTTTAACTCATCATCAAGCATATCGCATTTTGAAATCACCAATAGACGCTCTTTGTCTAACATCTCCGGATTATATTTTGTTAATTCATTAACCAAAATATCATATTCTGCTCTAATATCCGGCGTATCAACCGGAACTAAAAATAGTAAAGTCGAGTTTCGTTCGATATGACGAAGGAAATAATGTCCTAAACCTTTTCCTTCAGCCGCGCCTTCAATAATTCCGGGAATATCAGCAATTACAAAAGATTGAAAATCTCTGTAAGCCACAATTCCTAAATTTGGTTTTAATGTTGTAAACGGATAATCGGCAATTTTGGGTTTTGCAGAAGTTAAAACAGATAATAAAGTAGATTTTCCAGCATTTGGAAAACCAACCAGACCAACATCTGCCAAAACTTTAAGTTCCAGAATAACATCCATTTCAATTCCAAGTAAACCCGGCTGTGCATAACGAGGCGTTTGGTTTGTTGAACTTCTAAAATGCCAGTTCCCTAAACCTCCCTTTCCTCCTTTTGCCAGAATCTTTTTTTCTCCGTCTTCGGTAATTTCAAAAAGTACTTCTCCGGTTTCTTTGTCCTTTACAACAGTTCCCAGCGGCACTTCAATAATTTTATCTTCACCATCAGCACCAGTACTTCTGTCTGAACCTCCATCTCCACCGTGTCCGGCTTTAATATGACGCGCAAACTTTAAGTGAAATAATGTCCAGAGTCCTTTATTCCCAACTAAATACACATGTCCTCCGCGACCACCATCACCACCGTCGGGACCACCTTTTTCAATAAATTTCTCTCTATGTAAATGCGTAGATCCTTTTCCTCCTTTTCCGGAAGAAACATATATCTTAACGTAATCTACAAAATTTCCTTCTGTCATTTTTCTGAATTTCAGAGTTTAGATTTTAGATTTCAGATTGCTCTAAATTCTGTTCTAAATTCTATATTTATTTATTTTTCAGTCGCAGTCACAGTTTTCAGTGCAAATTGCGACTAAAAACTGTGACTGAAAACTATGTTTTATTTATTCTTTAAGCGCTTTCACCAAAACTTTATCAATCTTAACACCATCCATGTCGACAACTTCTAAAACGAATTTCTGCCAAACCAGTTTTTCTCCTTCTTTTGGAATATGAGAAAGCTCAGTCATAATCATCCCGCTTACGGTGTTTACTTCGTAATCATTTGTTAATTCGTCTAATTCAAAATAAGTTAAGAAATCATGCAATGAATAATGTCCGTCTACCATCCATGAACCATCTTCTCTTTCTACAAGCTGAAACTCATCTTTGTAAAACTCAGAAGCATCTCCAACTAAGGCTTCCAGAATGTCATTCAAAGTAATCATACCCTGAAAAACACCATATTCATCTGAAACTAAAGCATAATGAATTCCGGTTTGTTTGAAATTTTCTAAGGCCTTGTACGCCGTAGTCTGTTCCATTAAATAAGGTGCTTCAGATATTATAGATCCAAAATCGAAATTATCATTTTCAATATTGGCAAAAATATTTTTTAAGGTTGCAACCCCAACTATATCATCATAATTATCGTTGTAAACCGGATAAACTGCATGCAGATCCTGAACAACTAATTCTTTGATTTTACTTTTATCCGCTTTTAAAGGCAGCATATCAACCGATTTACGGTGTGTCATAAGAGAACTTACTTTTCTGTCTCCAATATGAAAAACACGCTCCACAATATCCTGCTCAATTTCCTGAACCTCTCCAACTTCGGTTCCTTCTTTGATAATAGCTTTAATTTCTTCCTCAGTAACTTTTCCGTCTGCTGTTGGTTTTATCTGCAAAACATTCAATAAAAATTCTGTTGAAGAAGTTAACAGCCAGATAAACGGCGCCGTAATAATCGAAATTACTTTCATGGGCATAGCCACCATTTTAGCAATCGCTTCCGGGTAATTCAGTCCAATTCTTTTTGGAAGTAATTCTCCTAAAACCAAAGAGAAAAACGTTAAAACTACAACTACAATCCCAACCGCGATTGAATGTGCATAAGGTTTTAAAACGGCAAAACCTGCAACGAATACCTCAACATCGGCAGTGATTTTATCACCTGAATAAATACCTGTTAAAATTCCGATTAAGGTAATTCCGATTTGTACAGTTGATAAAAATTTATTTGGCGAATTTGCCAGATCGAGTGCTGTTTTTGCACTTTTATTTCCTTTTTTAGCGGCAGTTTCCAATCTGTTTTTTCTGGCCGAAATAAGGGCAATTTCAGACATAGAGAAAACTCCATTTAATAGTATTAGAAAAAATATTATTAGTATTTCCAATGTTTAGTAGATTCGTTATTTGTTTGGTTCGTTGTATATTATGGTATTCTATTTTTTTCTCATCAATATCAGTAGAGAGAAAAGCCCGGAGTTAAAAAAACTAATTTTCTATCCCGAAATATTTCAGAATAGAAAAATAGTTTTTAATATTCCAGACTTTTTAAGAAACGTCAGCTATCCCGAATTCACGGGAAGCTTCTACAAATTATCTATAACCGACGTTAATCTCTGTGTGATTTCTTCGATAGTTCCGATACCGTTTACAGCATGAAACTTATTCTGCTCTTTATAATATCCAATTAACGGAGCTGTTTTTTCGTTGTATTCCTGATATCTTACACGGATTTTTTCTTCATCCTGATCGTCTGCTCTTCCGCTTGTTTTTCCTCTTTCAAGTAAACGTGCTACCAGGATTTCGTCATCAGCTTCTAAAGCAATAGTAGCTGTTACGCTAGAACCAATTGTTGGTAAAAATTTATCTAAAGCTTCAGCCTGATTAAGTGTTCTTGGGTATCCGTCAAATAAAAATCCTGCTGTATCCGGGTGTTTTTTAACTTCGTCAATTAACATTGCAGTTGTTACTTCACATGGAACTAATTCTCCATTATCCATAAAAACTCTTGCTTTTTTTCCTAGTTCAGTATCGTTTTTTAAATTAAAACGAAAAATATCTCCAGTAGAAAGGTGTGTTAAATTGTATTTTTCTTTTAAAAATTCTGCCTGAGTTCCTTTGCCTGCTCCAGGCTTTCCAAATAAAACAATGTTAATCATAGTATGTTTGAGTTGTGTGACTTCTTAAATTTTCAAAGAAGTTTAAAATGAATATATAGTTGTGTTTTGTTTAATATTATTCTGCTAATTTGTACACTTCGGTAAGGTTTCGTCCTAAACCATCATAGTCTAATCCGTAGCCCACAATAAATTTATTCGGAATTCTGATTCCGATATAATCTATCTTCATGTCTTTTTTATACGCCTCAGGTTTAAAGAACAAAGTAGCCACTTTAAAGTGTTTTACATTTTGTGCTTTAAACAAATGCTTCAATTCTTCGATTGTATTTCCGGTATCGACAATATCTTCTATTATAACAACGCTTTTTCCTGACAAATCCTGATTAATTCCGATTAATTCCTTAACCGAATTTGTACTTTCTGTTCCTTCATATGATGCCAATTTTATAAATGAAACCTCGCAAGGCTTTTTATATTTTTTCAGGAAATCGGCTACTACCATAAATGCGCCATTCAAAACTCCAATAAAAATTGGAGTATCATCTCCAAAATCATCTTCGACTTGTGCCACTAATTTGGTTAAAGCAAAATCAATTTCTTTAGCCGAAATAAACGGAACAAATTGTTTATCGTGAAGTTGTATCATTATTTTTAAATTTAAAATAATGGACAAAGATACAGAATTACAAACAATTTGCCCACATGAAAATAAATTGGCATTATTACTTTTTTGTGAATGTTAAATATCAGTTAATAATTACAAAATGTTTCTTTTCGGGACTTTTTATTTCACTAAATTGTTGTTGAATAATTATTTAACTCCAAAATACCAATGAAAAAATCCTTACCACTATTTTCTATATTATTGCTGGCTATAATGACGGCCTGCAACGGCCAAGTTAAAAAAGAAGAAAAAGAAGCGCTGGCAAAACAGCCCGGAAATGTTGTAAAAACTGCGATTGGCGATATTACGCTTCCTCCTCCATATGCAACAGAATCTAAAACTAAAAATAGCAAAGTTATTGGATGGCCAAAAGATAAAACACCAAAAGCTCCTGAAGGTTTTACAGTTACCAAATTTGCAGATGGTTTTGAAAATCCCCGTTGGACTTACATTGCGCCAAACAGTGATATTTTTGTTGTAGAAAGCGGAACCCGCGCCAGCAAAAATCAAATTACAGTTTTACGTGATAAAGACAAAGACGGAAAATTTGAAACCCGTGAAGTTTTTATAAAAGATTTAAATAAACCTTTTGGAATGCTGGTTTTAAAAGATTTTTTCTACATAGCGAATACCGACGGTTTATATCGTTATCCATACAAAAACAATCCTTTGAAATTAGAAACCAAAGGAGAAAAGATCCTTGAACTTCCAGCCGGAGGTTACAACAATCACTGGACAAGAAACCTATTGGCAAGTCTTGACGGAAGTAAAATTTATGTTTCTGTAGGTTCAGGAAGTAATAATGCTGAACATGGAATAGATAAAGAAGTGCGTCGTGCCGGAATTCTTGAAATTAATCCTGACGGAACGGGAGAAAAAATCTATGCCTCCGGGTTAAGAAACCCTGTTGGAATGGACTGGAATCCGGTTAATAAAGAGCTTTGGACGGCTGTTAACGAACGTGATGATCTGGGCGACGATTTAGTTCCGGATTATATTACAAGTGTTAAAAAAGATGGATTTTATGGCTGGCCTTATTCTTATTTTGGAAATATTCCTGATCCGAGAATGAAAGGCGAAAGAAAAGATTTAGTTGAAAAAGCCATTGTTCCAGATGTACCGGTTGGTCCGCATACAGCTTCATTAGGTTTGGCCTTTTACACCAAAGATGCTTTTCCTGCAAAATATAAAAACGGCGCTTTCGTAGGGCAGCACGGCTCATGGAATCGCTCAATAATTTCAGGTTACAAAGTTCTTTTTGTTCCTTTTAAAGATGGAAAACCGTCTGGAAAACCGGAAGATTTTTTAACCGGATTTATTTCTGATGAAAATAAAGCAGAAGTTTACGGACGTCCTGTTGCTGTAACGGTTATGAACGACGGATCGCTTTTGGTAAATGATGACAGCGGAAATACGATTTGGAAGGTTACTGCGAATAAATAAATTCTAAATCTATACAGATATTTTAAACACATAGAGACATAGATTTTTGCTTAAAAAGAAGTTGTTAAATAAATGAAACGCCTTTTTTGCCTCAA
Organism: Flavobacterium sp.; assembly: GCF_039595935.1. NCBI lineage: Bacteria > Pseudomonadati > Bacteroidota > Flavobacteriia > Flavobacteriales > Flavobacteriaceae > Flavobacterium > Flavobacterium sp. The sequence continues at coordinate 446,867 of NZ_JBCNKR010000005.1, forward strand.
TCAATGCTATGTTTCTATGTGTTAAAAAAACTACTTCTTTAATCCGAATCATTTATGATATCAAAAAAACATTGTTTTTTTCTTTTTGTGTTTTTTATTTTTAAGAATATCTGTGCGCAAGAAAAAGAAAGCAAAACTATTGATTCTCTTAAAACAGAAAAACTGAACGAAATTGTCATCAGTTCACTTCATATTAATAACAATTTATTAAACACTCCGGCTTCAATTGGCATTCTTTCCAAAAAAGATTTACTGCAAAATAACACAACTGATATTTCAACCGTAATCAATACAATTCCGGGTGTTTTTATGCAGTCTTCTAATTTTACTACAACCCGAATTTCTATTCGGGGAATTGGCGCACGAACTACTTACGGAACTAATAAAATCCGTGCTTTTTACGGCAGTATTCCTCTGACTTCCGGAAACAGCGAAACGGTTATTGACGATATTGATCTCGAAAACCTCAACCAAATCGAAATTATAAAAGGTCCGCTTTCGAGTGTTTACGGCGCAGGTTTGGGCGGCGCAATTTTGATTTCACCTCAGCTTTCTAAAAACGGAAATCAAAGCGCAGGAATAAGTTCGGTTTTTGGTTCTTACGGATTATTGAAAAATAGTCTGAATTTTAGTCTGGACGAAAAATCAGGAAGTTTAAATATCAGCTATCACAATTTAAAAACCGATGGCTGGCGTGAAAATAGTGCTTACAATCGTGAAGGAATTACACTTGCTGGAGAATTGTTCAGGAAGAAAAACAGCAAACTGACTTATTTTTCAAACTATACTTATTTAAAAGCTTTTATTCCGAGTTCGATTAACAAAACAACTTTTGAAAATAATCCAGAATCTGGCGCGCCAACCTGGGTTGCTTCAAAAGGATATAAAGAATACAAATCGACTTTGGGCGGATTGGCTTATGATTTTTCAATAAATGAAAATCTAAAAAATTCAACTTCTGTTTTTATCAATTATAAAGACAGCAACGAACCAAGGCCTTTTGATATATTGCGCCAATATACTTTTGCAACTGGCGCCAGAACACAATTTTCGGGAGATTTTAAAATCGGAAAAATCAAAAATAACTTTATTGCCGGAATTGAATATTTTACGGATACTTATAAAGGAAATACTTTCGAAAATCTGTATCAGCAAAATAATGGTTTGGGAAGTTTGCAAGGCGATCAGCTTACCGAAACAGGTCAGAAAAGACATTTCTACAATATTTTTTCTCAGTTGAGAACTTTGCTTTCGGAACAATTTGAAATTCAGGCTGGTTTAAATTATAACAAAACAAAATTTAATCTTGACAATTATTCTGAAAACACCAATCAGGATTATAGTTATGACGGAATATTTTCGCCGCAATTGTCTTTTCTTTTTAAACCAAATTCTTTAAAAACGATTTATTTTTCTGTAAGCCGGGGATTTTCTCTTCCGGCTACAGAAGAAACTTTGACAAGCGAAGGCAAAATCAATACCGATATAAAACCTGAAAATGGTTATAATTTTGAAATTGGCGGAAAGCTCTATTTTTTCAATAAAAATCTTTATACAGAAATCGCCGTTTACCGAATGGAAATCAAAGATTTATTGGTTGCCAAAAGAGTTGGCGACGATCAATATGTGGGTTTAAATGCCGGTAAAACTTTTCATGAAGGAATCGAAATTACCTTAAATCACAATTGGTCAATAAACCGTTTCTTTTCTCTCAATTCTTATTTGTCTGGATCTTTAGGAAATTATGAATTCAAAGAATTTGTCGATAACGGAAATGATTATTCAGGAAATAAATTAACCGGAGTTGCGGCTAATAAAATTAATGCCGGGATTACTTTTAATACAAATATTGGATTTTATTTTTCTGCCGATTATCAATTTGTGGATGAAATTCCGATGAATGATGCCAATACGGCTTTTTCGGATTCTTATAATCTAATTAACTTAAAAACCGGTTATCGTTTTGAGATTTTTCCAAAACTTACTACGCATTTTGCCTTTGGAATAAACAACGTAACGAATTCAAAATATGCTTCGTTAATACTCCCAAATGCTGTTGCTGTCGGAAATGCATCACCTCGTTACTATTATCCGGGGCTTCCCGTTAATTATTACGGAATTGTTTCATTAAATTATTTATTTTAGATGCTCGAAATCAAAATTACCTCCAAAAAAATGTTTTCTGAATTACAGCAAAAACTGGATTATGTAAGTGCCTATAGAGAAAATCGTCTAAAATGCGCTCAGGATATTCTTGAAAATCCTCATTTATTTAATGAATTAGTTGCTATTTGCTTTTCTCCCGAAGACAAAAACAATCATAAAGCCTGCTGGATTTTAGAATTTGTTTCTTACGAAGAATTACATTGGCTTCAACCTCATCTTGATTTTTTCTGTACGAACTTGAAAATTTTAAAAGACGAAAGTTCCATGCGTCCGATTGCAAAAGTAGTTCAGCTTTTGGTAAAATCACATTATAAGAAAAACGAAAACGGAATTCAACTCTCAGAAGAAAATCTTCAAGATTGCATTGAAGCTTCTTTTGATTGGTTAATTAATGATACAAAAGTCGCTACAAAAGCGTATTCCATTCGAACTTTATATGTTTTAGGAAATTATTACGACTGGATTCATCCCGAACTTAAAGTGATTATTGATAAAGATTACGCAGATCATTCTGCCGCATACAAAGCCGTAGCCAAAGAAGTTTTGAAGAAAATAAAATAGCTTTTTTGATCGCCACGAATTCACGAATTTTTATTAAATATATGCTAAAAAATAATTCGAGAATTCGTGGCAAAAAACTAAAATTAGAAAATCATTTTAATCCTTTTAATCTGTGGCAAAAATTAAAAAAATATAATTCGTGAATTCGTGGCTAAAAAAACTAAATTTTGGCTAAAAAAAGATTAAAAAGTATCTTTGCAAAAACACAACTCAAAATGAATTATTTTTCTTCTGATTTTAAATTAGGAATACTAGGCGGCGGACAATTAGGTAAAATGCTTTTATTCGATACCCGCAAATTTGATATACAAACTTATGTTTTAGATCCGAGTGACGAAGCGCCGAGTAAAATTGCCTGCAACAAGTTTTTTCAAGGTGATTTAATGGACTACGAAACCGTTTATAATTTCGGAAAACAAGTCGATGTTTTAACTTTTGAAATCGAATTGGTAAATCTTGAAGCTTTAACGCAATTGGAAAACGAAGGCTTAAAAGTATATCCGTCTCCAAAAACCCTAAAAGAAATTCAGAATAAAGGAACTCAAAAAGATTTTTATACAGAAAGTAATATTCCGACCGCATCGTACTTACGATTCGAAAGTCCGGCACATTTGCAAAAATCAGTTGGAAATAATGAAATCACAATTCCGTTTGTTTGGAAATGCACTGAATTTGGTTACGACGGAAATGGCGTAAAAGTAATTCGCCAAATTTCAGACATGGATGATTTACCAAATGTAGAATGTATTGCAGAAACTATGGTTCCATTCAAAAATGAATTGGCCGTAATCGTGGTAAGAAATCCATCTGGAGAAATTAAAACATATCCGGTTGTAGAAATGGAATTTCACCCAGAAGCCAACCAGGTTGAATATGTAATTTGTCCCGCAAGAATCGACGAAAAAGTCGCTGAAAAAGCCAGAGCAATTGCCTTGAATGTTTCGGAAAAATTCAATCACGTTGGACTTTTGGCAGTTGAAATGTTCCAAACTCAGGACGACGAAATTTTAGTTAATGAAGTTGCGCCTCGCCCACACAATTCAGGACATTATTCAATAGAAGCCAGTTATACTTCACAATTCGAAAATCATTTACGTGCTATTTTAGATCTTCCGTTAGGAAATACAGACAGTAAAGTTGCCGGAATTATGGTAAATTTAGTGGGAGCCGAAGGTCATTCTGGAAATGTGGTTTATGAAAACATCGAAACCATTTTAGGATGGGATGGCGTTACCCCGCATATTTATGGAAAAAAACAAACGCGTCCGTTTAGAAAAATGGGCCACGTGACAATCGTAAATGAAAACATGCAGGAAGCAAGACGAATTGCTGAGGAAGTTAAGAATACTATTAAAGTGATTTCTCAGTAATCAGTTTTCAGTCGCAGTCACAGTTTACATTTTAAAACTATAATATTTTTTTAAGTCTCAGAAATAACATGAAACCTGAAACTTAAAACTTGAAACAAAATAAAAACATGAGCAAAGTAGCTATTATAATGGGAAGCATCTCCGACATGCCAGTTATGCAGGATGCAATCGACATATTAAAACAATTTAATGTAGAAGTTGAAGTAGATATCGTTTCGGCACACAGAACACCGGAGAAATTATTCGATTTTAGTAAAAATGCCCACAATCGCGGTATTTCGGTAATTATTGCCGGTGCGGGCGGTGCAGCGCATTTACCTGGAATGGTGGCTTCAATGTCTCCACTTCCAGTAATTGGAGTTCCTGTAAAATCAAGTAATTCAATTGACGGTTGGGATTCTGTATTATCGATTCTGCAAATGCCAGGTGGAGTTCCTGTTGCAACAGTTGCTTTAAACGGAGCAAAAAATGCCGGAATTTTAGCAGCACAAATCATCGGAAGCCACGACAAAAAAGTTTTAGATACTATTATTTCTTACAAAGAAGAATTGAAAGCGGCGGTTAATAAAGCGGCTGAAGGTCTTAATAAATAAGTTAATTCCACAGAGATTCACAAAAGCAAACACAAAGCTTCACAAAAATTAATTTAAAAAACTTTGCGAAGCTCTGTGCCTTCTTAGCGAAACTTTGCGTAACACAACAACACTATGAGCGTTTTAACCCAATATTTCAACACCAAACATAACACAGCACCTTTTTCGCAAATTAAAATCGAAGATTACGTTCCTGCTTTTCAGGAAGGAATTGCTTTGGCAAAAGCAGAAATCAATGCAATCGTAAATAATCCGGATGCACCAACTTTTGAAAATACAATTGTAGCGATGGATTATTCGGGCGATATTTTAGATCGCCTTTCAAGTATTTTCTTCAATTTGAATTCGGCTGAAACGAATGACGAAATGCAGAAAATTGCTCAGGAAGTTTCGCCTTTGCTTTCAGAATTTGGAAATGACATTCGCTTAAATGCTGATTTATTTGCACGAGTAAAAGCTGTTTATGATCAAAAAGAAAGTTTAAATCTGAATGCAGAACAAACAACTTTATTAGATAAAAAATACAAAAGCTTCTCGAGAAACGGTGCCAATTTGCCAGAAGACAAGAAAAACCAATTAAGAGAAATCGACAAAGAATTATCGAAATTGAGTTTACAATTTGGCGAAAATGTTTTGGCTGAAACCAATAATTTCGAATTGCATTTGACAGACGAAAAAGACTTATCTGGTTTGCCTGAAGGAACTATCGAAGCGGCAAGATTGTTGGCCAAAAATCAGGAAAAAGAAGGCTGGATTTTTACTTTAGATCATCCAAGTTACGTTCCGTTTTTGACTTATGCAGATAATCGCGAACTGCGTAAAAAAATGGCGATTGCTTTTGGGGCAAAAGGTTTCCAGAAAAACGAATTCAACAATGAAGAAAACGTTTTAAAGATTGCTAAACTTCGTCATGAAAGAGCCAATTTATTAGGTTATAAAACGCACGCGCATTTTGTTCTGGAAGAAAGAATGGCCGAAAGTCCGGAAAAAGTTTTCTCTTTCCTGAATGATTTATTGGCAAAAGCGAAACCGGCGGCTCAAAAAGAGTTTGCAGAATTAACTGCTTTCGCGAAAGAATTAGACGGAATCGAACAATTAGAAAAATGGGACGGCGCATATTATTCTGAAAAATTAAAACAACAGCTTTTTAATTTAGATGATGAAAAACTGAAACCTTATTTTCAGTTAGAGAAAGTTTTAGATGGCGCTTTTACGGTTGCCAAAAAATTATACGGTTTAACTTTTACCGAGGTTTTTGATATCGATAAATATCACGAAGAAGTTACAACTTACGAAGTAAAAGATAATGATGGCAATTTAGTTTCTATTTTCTACGCTGATTTCTTCCCAAGAAAAGGAAAAAGAAACGGTGCGTGGATGACTTCATTCAAATCGCAATATGTAAAAGACGGTGTAAACGAAAGACCACATATTTCGAACGTTTGCAACTTTACAAAACCAACTGAAACAAAACCTTCATTATTGACTTTTAATGAAGTAACGACTTTATTCCACGAATTCGGGCACGGATTACATGGAATGTTAGCAAATACCGTTTATCCAAGTTTATCCGGAACTTCTGTTTACTGGGATTTCGTAGAATTACCAAGCCAGATTATGGAAAACTGGTGTTACGAGCCGGAAGCTTTGGCTTTGTTTGCGAATCATTATGAAACAGGAGAAATCATTCCGATTGAGTATGTGCAGAAAATTAAAGAAAGTGCGAGTTTCCAGGAAGGTTTGGCAACGTTGCGTCAGTTAAGTTTTGGATTATTGGATATGGCTTGGCACGGACAAGATCCAACTTCTATCACAGATTTAAAAGCTTTCGAAACAGAACAATTCGCCAACACACAATTGTATCCAGATGTAAAAGAAAATGCAATGAGTACAGCTTTCTCTCATATTTTTCAAGGCGGATATTCTTCTGGATATTACAGCTACAAATGGGCGGAAGTTCTGGATGCGGATGCTTTTGAATATTTCCATGAAAATGGAATCTTTAAAGAAGAGATTGCGAAAAAATTCAAAGATAATGTTCTTTCTAAAGGAGGAACAGAACATCCGATGACTTTATACAAACGTTTTAGAGGTCAGGAACCTAAACCTGAAGCTTTGTTGAAAAGAGCAGGATTGGTTTAGACTTTCTTAGACTTCTTAGAATATTAGACATTTTAGAAACCGAAGCAAAAAACGCTTCGGTTTTTTTATTTGATTTTACTTTAGTTATCTTCGCATTTTTGAATCTTAATCTTACAAAATAAGCCGTGAAAAAATATTTCAAAATCGTTCTTTACCTCGCAATTATCGGATTAATTGCAATAGTGTCTGTAAACTATTATGTCAAATCTTCGACTAAAACCAAGATTTATTATTCGGTAAAAAAGTTTCCTAAGAATGATGTGGGAATTATTTTTGGCGCTGGAATTAATGGAGATCAGCCGAGTAAATATCTTAAAGATCGTCTTGATGCGGGAATTTTGCTGTATAAAATGAAACGAATCAATAAAATTCTGCTTTCAGGAGATAATGGCCGTGACGAATATGATGAATTAACGGTAATGAAAAATTACTGTTACAATCATGGCGTTGATACCACAAAAATTTTTATTGATTATGCCGGTTTTGATACCTACTCGACCATGTATCGCGCGAAACATATTTTTAAGATTAAAAGAGCTACTTTAATTTCGCAGAAATATCATTTGAACCGCGCCATTTATATTGGAAACAAACTTGGTGTAAAATCAATTGGTTTTTCTGCCAATAATGGAGAATATCTAGGATATAATTATGTTTGTTTTAGAGAATATGGTTCTGTTTTTAAATCGTTTTTTGATGTTTTGAGAAATCGGGAACCTCATTTTTTAGGCGGTGAAATCAACATAAATGGTATCTCAAATTATTCAAAAGATGATAAACGATAAAGCTTTTTAAATATACTTTTTACTCTACTGAAAACAGTATAATAGATATTATCTTAAATCTAATAACTGAGGTGTTTTGGTTGTATTAGGATCCGTATACAAATCAGCTGCTGCGACCAGTAAAACTTCAACTTCCATAAATTTCTCATTATAGCCGAGACGTTCTTTTAATGCTTGTGTTTTTTTCAGGATAAAATCTGTTTTTTGGCCCTGTGGAATATTTTGTACGATTAGCATTTTAACGACTTCTTTAAAATCTTTACTGGATAGCTGGATCTGAAAAGAAATGGCTTCTCCGGCAAGAGAAACAAATTCATCGACATCATAATGCTGTTCACAGAGTATAAAGGATTTGGTTTCTCTGGATTTTAATTCCAGAAAAGGCTTTCCTTCTACTTCAACCCATCTTCCTAAATCGCCAATTGCATATCGAAAAACCGGAAATCTTTTTCGGAATGTATTGGTCACGGCAATGGTACCATATCCTTCTGTATCAGGATTTATTATTTCTATTAATATTCCTTTTATAACAGAAAATAAAGAGGGATTTTTAGAAGCATCCGACCATGCCCAGATTCCGGTTTCGGCAGAGCCATACATGGAATAAATCTGTTGGAATCCCAGTACTTTTTGTAAAAGCTTTTGTATTTCGGGTCTTAAAAACTCTCCTGCATATAATAGATTTTGTATTTGAAGTTTTTGATTTTTTTCCTGTAAATACTGTGCAAAACATAATAATTTGGAAGGTGTGCCCATTATAAAATCGGGTTTAAAATAACGAGCTGCCTGTTCCATATCCTGATAATCTGCATGTGCACTCAGTGCCAATGTGGTAGCCTGACATTTTTCTAAAATATCATCCATTATGGCCGCAGTTCGGTACATATCTGAATAGCCAAAAATATTGAGGGCTATTGTTTTAGAAGTAAAAAAGTTATTTCTAGTCAGTTCCTCCGCCATAGCCAAACGCTGATTGTGATTTTCCTGTATGTCTACCGGAAAAACCAACGGTTTTTGCGTACTTCCTCCTGAACGAACCAAATACACTCCTGTCTTTTCGTCTTGAAGATTGAACTTAGTATTTAAAATTGGTATTAATACTTTTTTGCTCAGCATGGGGGCGCTGGCTGCAGAATCATGCCCTTTATAAAATTCCGAATACAGAGAGTTTTGTTTGGTCCATTCAAAATAAGCCTGCAATTCAGTATGGTCGGTTTTTACGGTATTTGAATTCATAAAATCTGTTTTAATTAATCAGGCTCTTTTGTAGAAATAATACTTGTTTCTAATCAGGATTTTGGAATGGTTCAGCAGAAACAACGCTTTTTGCTGCCATGAAGGAAGTCGTTCCATCGCATGTTCAAACCATCGCTGAGATAACATTCCCATAAGGTACCTATCGTAAGGGTTACTGCTTTTATGATAGCGTTTTATAATAACAGGAATATCCAGTTCTTTCCAGCTGGCATAACTGATTCTTGACAAACTGCCTTCTACTTCTCTTACTTCAATGCAAATTTTATTTAGTAAACCGGCCCGAAAACCAACAGGCATATTTTTCAGTACGCGATACCAGAAGTCGATTCCTTCATTTAAGGAAACATTGGTTTCGTAACGAATGTTGTCGAGATATTTTTTTCTGATTATTACGTTACTGCCAACTCCCATAATAAAATCCGGCGAACTGATGCTGTGCAGTATATCTGGTATCAAAAAAAGTTCATCTGCTAAAGGGATGAGTTCTTTTTTAAAAGACTGAATAGCGGGAAGGTAATAACGTGACGGCACTAGTAAAATTCCAAGTACCAAAATGTCAATATTTTCCTGTTCCATAATCAATGCGGCTTGTTTTAAACAAGCAGGAGTATAACAATCATCTGCATCTAAAAAACTAATGAGTTCTCCTGATGCTTTTTCCATTCCAATATTTCTGGCATATCCCGGGCCTTTGTTTTCCTTTAGTTCAACAACCTCAACAGAGGTTTCTAAAAAATGAGTTTTAAAAAAAGACAGAGCATCATACAAACAGTCCAGACTTTTATCTGTACTGCAGTCATCTACAATAACAATCTGTGATGCTTTTTTCTCCTGAAAAGCCAGTGACCTAATGGTATCATAGATATATGCTTCTTTATTATAAAGAGGGATAACAACGGTATGTTTCATGATCTACTCTGCTATAGGATAAACTAAAGCTCTTCCCTGATGCACATTAACTACCGATTCATCTGATCCTCTGAATAAACCGGAACCATACGTTTTATTGTCTCTGCACAACAGCATGCCTACCAGATGAATCTGACGATTGTTTTCAATATCATTAAACTCTTTTTGGTCTACAAAATGCTGTATGACATATTTACTCCAGTTTTCCCTGATAATAGTTTCCCATTCCGAAGGTGTACAATCACTTTTTACATAGGCTCCAATTCCTCTTCCGCCGCTGTTTAGTTTTAAAATTAAATTCTGACTGCTCTTAATAAAAGCATCGCAACCAGAAGGTTCGGTAATAACGTAACTAGGAATCAGGAACTTTCTTAAAAAGTTATAATCCTCAGAACTTAAATAATCATTCATTATTTCAGAATCGTACATAACGGCCAGGACTCTTTTATCATGAATTAAAATTAAAGTTCTGATATCATTAAAATAGGAATTTTGCTCAATCAGTTTATCCATTACCTCGGGTTTTATTTTTTTTAACTCTTCCCGATCCATTTCTAATATAAATTGCGAAACCGATATTTCGTTTACACAAAGATTGTCATTAGAAATTTTCAGATCCTGAGGACGCACTGAAATCAATTCAACTCCCAGTTTTGCCAATTCTTTCTGAAGATAAAAAATCTCTGTGCCTTTTTCGTCATCATGAACAAACGCCGCTTTTTTGTCTGGAGTAAAATGATAATACAAATCGTCAATCAGTTTTTTTAAATCGTTTTGGTCTAAATCTACCTGATCTTTGATTGTATGTACTTCATGGCTGATCAGTTTTAGATAATAACTAATCATCCAGCCGTTTAAAGGATAACGTGCCCCAATCTCACAAATCTTGGGCTGATTACTGGTATCATATAAAAAATCAGGGCGGTAAAAACCCTGATTATATACTTTGTGGATGCATTTTTTTAATAACGCTTCAAGTTCTTTATCGAGCTGATAATAGTTTCGAATTCTCTCATCGTTAAAATAGTTTTCGACAATGGCTTTGCAGGCGAGGTTTAAAACCGAGCACAAACGTTCCATTTCACTATTGTATTCCGGAGACAATTTTACCGAAGAATTAGCAAAAAAATGACCTTCCAGTCCAGCTCCTTTCTGAAAATATTCAGGAAAAGACTCTTTCCATATTTTCAGTTTTTCCGGCTGATTCTGCCTGAGAATAATGGTATCAGAAACAAATAATTCTGTTTCTTGCTCTGTATGAATCATCTGCAGGAACATAAATTATATACTAACTTCTTCTATTTCCATTACATCTTCCATCACAGCCGATTTTTTATCCAGATAATCTTTGATAATTGGTTCCAGATCATATTCTTCCAGATTAACATTCATTGCTTTGGCATAATGGAAAATAGCACTGACTGCAAAAAAGAAATGATTTTTTTCTGTAGGCCCGCAGTGAACACTTATCCAGGCTAGTGTTTTATCTCTGTCTTCTTCAGAAAAGCCATAATCTTTAGTAAGCCAGGATTCGAATTTTGGAAGAATATATTCTACTTCACCATGTGTATAAATTTCATGAATTAAAGTAGTAAGCAGGGCGATCATGATGTCTTTATTTCGCAGTGAATTTTGATCTTTCCACGCTTTAAATTCGTAAGCACTTTGGTTTAAGTATTTACGTGAAAGCCAGTCATCGTCTGTACAAATATTAGTAGCCATTGTATAGAACAATTGTGAGTGCAGCACTCTTCCTACCACTGCTAAATCTTCGTCTACAATTCTGTTTAAACTTGTAATAGACTGTAAAAGGGCTTCTTTGTCTGCAATAGGCTGATTTTTATGAACCAGCATTGTCATACGGTTACTGATTCCGGCAACTGTCATGGCGCTGTTATTGGTTTGGCTCCAACTGTGAAAAAAAAGCTGTAAACGTTCTTTGTCCTGAACTTTTGAGGTTAATTGTTTGAAACTTTTTTCGATTTTTGAAAATGCTTCTTCCTGATTTGGAAGAAATTTTAATAGTTGATCTTTTAAATACGATTCTTCCATATCCTGAAGAACCGGAATAATAATTGAACTTAGATTTGTCATGATTGCTGGGGTTTTAGAGTTTATTTTTGATTTGTTTTTGGTTTGATATTTCTTCTGATTTAAAATCTGTTATAAACAGCAGAAATATTCTTTTGGTAAACTTATTCTTTAAGCAATTACAGATTTTAAAAAAATGCTATAAACACATTAATATCAGGTATGAGCTGGTTAATTTCTGTAATGAAAAATAATTATGATTTAGGTTTTGATGCTTTAAAAAATCTTAATGAAACAGACCTTTTTAATGGTTTAATTAAATTTGGAACGATAGTATTTAATTTTTCTAACCACATCAATATCTTTAAGATGGTATTGTTCTAACCATTCGGCTTCGTCAAAAAAATTACATCTGGATTCTGCAATTACGATGATCGGTTTCTGTAATGAAATCTGGTGTAGTTTATTTAATAATTCAGCGTATTGAAAATCGTAAAGAGGATTGTACAAATAAAAAATAGTTCCATCAGAAATATCCGTTTTTAAAATATCACCGCAAATTGCATCGGCATTTTTTATTTGCTCTTTTTCGATTAAACCGGCACAAACTTCATGTCGTTCTTTCAGAATTTCAATTCCTTTAAACTTCGCATTTGGATATTTTACAGCTCCATATAATATTATGTTTCCATAACCGGAGCCTAAATCATAAAATACGGTTTCGTTAGTTATTGCGATAGGATCAAAAAGATCAGATAAAAAACTGGAAGAACCATACCGATAAGAATTGAGGCCGTATTTAATTGTAATTTCAGACAGACTTAAGGATTCTTCAATATGATTAGAATACTTATCAATTTCTGATTGGATTTTTTCTAGCAGTTCCATATTATTTCATCATTAATAATTCTAATTTTTCAAGTGATCTTTTGGCTTTTTCCATTTTAACGGCGTACTCATCGTTTACTTTCTGGATATCGGCATTGCAGAAACTGCAGCAGGTTTCTTCTTCATAAACATAATTATCACAGCCATTACAAAGTTTAAGTGCTTTAGGTATGCGGGGAACTCTTTCTGTAAAATCAGATGCCTGAATTTCAGGAGCATTATGCGGTGACTGTACTTCTACTATTTCTCCTTTTTCATTTTCTACAATGATTTCAAACAGACCAATATCAAAAGACTGCCCCGGAGCTTCCTGTATTTTTCGAATACGTTCCTGAAGACCTTTTTTCTTTAGTTCCAAAGCACGATGGTGGCAAAACGGATTGTTTCCTCTTTTTCCAAAAAGTACAGAACTGGTCCAAGTGCATCCGGCCAGGCAGGAAGATTCATAATAACAGCCTTTACAGCCTCCCCATAATTCTTCTTTATTTCTGTATCGGGAAAAAACCATTTCTTCGCTGTATTTCCAGATATCTTCAAGCTTCATGTCTTTGACATTTCCGCCTGTATAACCGTTTGTAGGCAATGAAGGACATCCTTTTATTTTACCATCGGCTTCAATGCCAATTCCGGTATGACCGGCAGAACATCCTGTATAATATTTTTCATTACCCTGTCTCCAGATATGTTCGTAAGGACCAAAATAGCCAATGTTGTTTCCTGCCTGTATCAACACATTATGAGCCAGTGCTTTTCTGTATATTACAATGAGTTCTTCGTAAAAATCAATCAGCTCATAAGGCTGCAGGATCAGTTCATCTGAATGGTCTACGGCATTTCCCATTGCTACGGCCAGTTGTATCTGCCAGTTTCTGACATTATTTTCGATCAGGATATCAAGCAGTTCACTGAGTTCATTCTTGTTCAGCTTTGTAATTACCGTATTAACGCTTGAGGGCAGATCATAGGTTTTGAGCAGTTGCAGACAATTGATAACATGGTCAAACGAATCTCTTCGTCCACGAATTTTATTATGGGTATCCGGCAATCCGTCTAGTGAAACACCTATATTTCGTATTCCGGCTTTTTTAGCACTGCTGATTCTTTCCTCGTTTAAATTATAAGCTCCGGACTGCATAGAACATTCAATTCCGCTCTGGTTAATTTTTTCAATTATTTCCAGCCAGTCTTTTCTTAAAAAAGCTTCTCCGCCAATAATGGTGATTTCTCTTGTTCCCAAACGTTTAAGGCTGTCAATAACATCAAAACACTGTTCGGTAGTCAGTTCTCCGGGTCTTACTTTTCCGGCTCTGGATCCGCAGTGAGAACATTTTAAATTACAGGCAAGCGTTATTTCCCATACCACATGAACCGGGGTCGCTGTTCTGTAATCATCTCTTACTCTGTATCGTATAGAAGTCTTGTCCATCATAATTTATTTATAGTTAGTTTGTTATTTTAAAAAACGGTTTAAAAAGTAAACCTTCATAAACCGTTTTTCCTCAAATTACTTTTTAAGGCTTTCAATAGCCTCAAGCAGTTCTAACAATGCAGCGCTCAAGTCTCCTTGTTCTCTTACTGTTTGTTTAGCTTGTTCGGCCACTGCTCTCATTTTTTCTAAATCATTTGAAGCTATTGCTTCTCTGATTCCTGCTGCGTAAAGCATTACTACTCCCATAACATTTTGTTTTTTAGTTATTCCTACTCTTAAGGTTTTTCGGATTCCCCCTTGTTAGTCTGAACAAGACAGTTTGTTCTGTCAGGTTAAAACCTTTTATTTTTTGTTTTTAAGTTCCTCGATTGCTTCCAGCAGTTCTAGCAAAGCAGAGCTCAGGTCTCCCTGATCTTTTATAACCTGCTTAGCCTGTTCTGCAACAGCTTCCATTTTAGCCAGATCATTTGAAGCTATCGCTTCTCTGACGGCAACACCATAAGGCATCATTATTCCCATAACTTTCTTTTTTTAGTGATTAGCATCGTTTTGTTTCGAAAAGTTCTTCATAAAGAAAACCGTATCTCTTATGAAAGAATTCTTTTTATTATTCAGCAGGTCCAAACTGATGTAAAAAAATCGCCGGATCATTTGGATTCAAACAAGTCAGGTTCCCCATTGTAACAGTTCTTCCATCTTTGTTTTTTCCGCTGATCATGATATTTTTCAATCCTGTTCTTAAGGTTCCTACACGATCACCGCCTCTTACTTCAACCCCCATTTCATGAGGTGTACCGGTTCTGGTGGCAATAATATTTCCGGATGCGTTTTCTATTAGTAATACTTCGCCAATTGCCGGAGGAGGAAATGATTGCGTAACGGTAATATCCGTAAGCGGCCCCAGTGTAATGTATTCTGGCAGAACTTCTGTATTTACAGCATCTAACTCCGGTTTAAGAAGGCGAATAGTTCTTCCGAACTCCGGATTATCCCCTGCATTAGTACAGAACATCCACGGAGTTGTAAAAGAAGTTCCGTCTTCTGTCTGCCCTATGGCTACATAGCGCTGATGTACTTTAAGCGGTGTTATCTGAGTTGCTGATTTAAGATCAAGATTGTAAAATACAGAAGTGATAAGTGTTCCAACAGCGTAGGTTCCGCTGGCTCCTTCAATCACCGGAAGAATAACAGGGCCAACACCTCCGCCTTTCCAGTCTATATAAGGATATACGTTAACGTTTTTAACTTTTTGTGGTATAGGTTGCATAATAGTTGAATTTTGGGTCTTACTCATGAGGCTTTTCGGGTTCCGCCTTCGCTTTTTTCTGTGCGAAACAGCTCGTTTTTTTTAGTGGGGTCTGCTCCACTATTTCTGTTTTTAAGTAATCCAAAAAAGTTTTTATCTGCATCATAAAAATTGCTGTCAGTAAAAATCAAATTGAAATACTTTATAAAATAAATTCCGCCGGCTGTTTTTATTTTACAAATTAAAATTACACTTGATAAACAGATATTTACACCAAAAATGTTACCAACAGAATATTTTTTGTTATGAAACAGAAAAAACAAGCCATAAGATTATTCTTAAAAATCAATACACCTTTAGATAAGTTTTTATTTACAATTTTATAATATCGAATCATTGAGTTTTATTTACAGTTAATGCTGTAAAACCGATTTTAGTAATCACAAAACAATGGAAAATCAGGTTAAAAAAAATCCCTGTCATAACATGTTGGTTATAACAGGGAACTCCGTCAAAAAAATAAAATAGTACTTAGGGTTTTATATTTGGAATATAACTGCAGCAGAAACTGCTTAGAAATAATTGGTTGAAAAAACCTTTTTAATTGTTCGAGTTTTTTGACTTCAATATCTTCAATACGTTTTCTTTTGAAGCAGGTGCGGACATCTGATCATTTAGAGACCTGTTGTCTAAACAGCAGCTGAAGCAGTATGCTTTAATGGTACTCCCATTTTTTCCATCATTTTTTCTTTATTCAGAAAAAACAATAAAATGAATGCTATTATAAAAACAAACAGTAAAGTGATAATGATAGGCTTTCTTTTCATTTTCTTGTAATTTATTTTTTGGTAATAAAAAAGGCCGACTCTAACAGACGGCCTTTTCAAATCAAAACTGTAACCAAATCAGGAACCAAATAAATCCTGATTATTTCATGCTTCGAGTGGTTTAAATTTGGGGTCTTTTTTTTAAGCCAACTCTGCTTGTAAAACCGGTGTTGCTTTTACAGGAACATTTTCTACATTGTTCTGGTAGTATGAAAAACCTCCAGTTCCGTTCCACGCTCCATCGATAGCTAAATGAGCATCAAAATTTGCTAAAAAAGCTCCAATTGCCGGTGGAGGGAAAGAGTGAACGTATTGTCCTTGTAAACTTACTACCTGAGTAAATTGTCCAAATCCTGTTGCATAAATTTTTCCTGTTACCGGAACTACAATATTTCCATCAGGACCACTAATAGCCTGAGTAATTACTACTGTACCAGAAACAGAATTTTGTGATGGTACAACAACTAAACTAAATGTTGCGATTGGAGCACCTGGTGTTCCTACATTTCCTATTGTGCCTTTTGCTAAATAAGCACCTGCTAATAAATCTGACATAACTTTTTGTTTTTGGATTTTCCTACTCATAAGGCTTTTCGGTACCGCCTCGTTTTTTCAAGTGGGTTCTGCTCCACTTATGGGTTACATTATTACTTAAAAGTCTTTTAATAAACATATTAAGCAATAACATTTGGGACTATTACTACATCAAAACTATATTGAATAAGTAGACTTAATTAAAAAAATGATGCAAAATGGAGTTTCTTTGACATAAAACAGGCTAAGATTGACACGAGATAATTTTACCCGTAAAAACACCTGTTTAAACAAAAAAACCACTAATATTTTATCGTAATATCAGTGGTTTTTAAACTTATTTAGTTACTATGAGCTCACTCCATCTAAAGCTAAATGGTTAGAAAGTGTAGTTCCGGAGCAAGTATAATCAGCTACAGATGAATTTCCTGACTGATATGTAAATGCCTGCTGCGCCTGATTGTCGTGTCCTGCCATAACCCAGATTTTCATCCAAAGTATTGATCCGTCTGGAACACCAAGACTTCCCGGGTCTGTCGTGTACGATTGCCCTAAAAGTTGATTGCCCGTTTGAGAAGAGCTTTGTAATTGACCATTTGAGTCTAAGTAAACAAACTCTGTTCTGCAAACATATCCTCCTTGTTGATTTAATTTAAATTTTCCTACGGTTTGAATTGCCATGATGATTAATTTTTAAAATATTATGACCTACTCTGTTTCTGCTTTTCGGTTTTCGCAGTCGCTTTTTCTGTGCGAAACAGTTCACTTAAGTGGTTTAATTCAATTTTGTTTGATTTGTCGTTTCAGGTAAAAAGTCATAAATTTTATTTTTCAACTTGAAACAAACTCTTAGAAAAAGATTGCTAGCTATTTCAATTTTCTATTTCAAAATTATAGCAGATGTTTTTTTCTGATAAAAAAATTGCCGCAGAATAGGCAATATTGGTTATCAAGTAATTAAATTCAATACATGAAACCTAATTTTATTTAATCTAAAAACAAATAAAAAACAGCTCACACAAACTTTCAATTATTTTTGAAAGTTTAAAAACTTTTATTTACTTTTGAACTATGGAATTCAAAGAAGCAAAAAATAAGTTTGTACAAACCTGGGGAGCATTAGGTTCTCAATGGGGAATTAATAAAACGATGGCACAAATCCACGCTTTATTAATGGTCTCAAACGAAGCTGTTTCTATGGAAGACATTATGGAGGAATTGCAAATTTCGCGCGGAAACGCCAGCATGAACCTAAGAGCATTGATGGATTGGGGAATTGTTTATAAAGAATTTAAGGCTGGAGAACGTAAAGAATTCTTTACTGCCGAAAAAGATTTAGATGAACTAGCTGCAAAAATCTCCAGAGAAAGAAGCAAAAGAGAAATTAAACCGGCTCTTAAAATCTTAAAAGAAGTTTCGACAATCGAAGCGAATAATTCGGAAGAAGAAAAACACTTTGTTGATCAGACAACTAAACTTTATGACTTTGTTTTAAAAGCTGATAATATGTTGGACAAAATGACTGAATTTAACGAAAACTGGTTAGGAAAATTGGTTATCAAAATGATGAAATAAAAAAATTTAATCAAAACTTTCATTTTTTTCTGAAAGTTTAAAAACAACAAACAGTTATGAAAACACTTAAATTAATCAACAAAATTGCATTATTTACAACCTTAGTTTTATTTCTAACAGTATATCTTGGAATGTTGGCACAAATACCTTTGGGAATTATTCAAGTAGTTTCAGCTATTATTTTAACTGTAAAAACGTATCAGAATTCAGATTATGCTAAAAGAAACTTATCTATTTATTGGATAGCAGCAATCTCTGAACTTACATTGTTTCACATACAACATTATTATTTCCCAACCTCAAATGATGCAGTTGAATGGTCTCTAATGGTAATTTTTCCAATGTCAATTGCTATTTATTTTTACATCATAATGAGAAAAATAGTAAACGAATATGAATACAATCATGAAATAAACATTCAAAATAATAAAAGTTATGAACCTTAATATTATTGGATATCTAATCTACCTCAGCATTACGACTTTCATAATTCTAAGAGTTGGCAAAATCTGCTACAAAAACGGAAATATTTATGTTGCAGATTTAATTCCTAATCATTCAGAACTCTGCCATAAAATCAATCAGGTTTTGCTTTTAGGATATTACCTTTTAAACATTGGGTATTGTGCAATGACTTTAATCTCCTGGCAGAAAATTATTTCCTCAACTCAATTGATTGAAACAATCTGCATCAAAACTGCTGTTATTATTTTTATTATTTCAATTCTCCATTACCTCAACATTTTAATTATAACAAAATACATTCAAAAACTAATTCATAACAACAAAAACTAAATATTATGGAAACTACAAAAATCTTAATCGGTTACGGAATTTATTTACCAGTTGCTTTATTCCTAACCTATTACGTTTCTAAAATACTTTTTAAAAACGGAAAAATCTTTATGCTTGACATTTTTAAAGGCCGCGAAGAAATTGCAGAAGCCACTAACAAACTTTTTGAAACCGGATTTTATCTTTTAAACATAGGTTTTGCCTTAATGATCTTAGAATTACAATTAAACAACGATACATATCAGGAATTAATTGAAAATTTAAGTTACAAAATTGGCGGTTTTTCTATCTATCTTGGTATAATGTTATTCTTCAATTTATATTTCTTTTTTAGAGGAAAAAGAAAAGCTAAAGAAGCTCAAAGAGAAGAAAGATTAGTTTTTAAAGCTTAATTCTCCTTACGAAACCCGACAGGTTTTTAAAAACCTGTCGGGTTTACAAATAACTTTAAACCATAAAAAAATGACACATCAGGAAATACTCAAAAAAGTGGAATGGAAAGATTTAAAAACGCTTACCATCAAAGAAATGCTGGTTGAAAACAACTTAACAATTCCGTGGTTTTTAATTTCTATGACCCTTGCTTATTTTGGATATTATTTATTAGCAATTCCATTTTCAGCATTTTTCTTTTTAGCCGGATTGAGACAAGTTCATAATGGTTTTCATAATTCATTGGGAACTAATAAATTCCTGACATGGTTTACACTTTATTCAAATAGTATTTTACTGATAGTTTCAATTCATGCCGTTAAATTTAATCATATCCGACACCATAAATATTGTTTGTCTGATGAAGATTACGAAGGAAAATCAGCCCGAATGACTTGGTATGGCGCTATTCTTTACGGACCAATTCACATGTTTTTGATTCATAAAGTAACGCTGCAAAAAGGAAATAAAAATTATGTCAAAAATGTAATTTTAGAATTGGCTTCAATTGCAATTGTAACCTTTATAGTTTTCTACTTTCAAATTCATTTCCTTATTTATCATATTATTATAATGGTTTTCGCCGAATTTTTAATGGCTTTCTTTGCTGTTTGGACAGTGCATCACGATACGGAAGATTCTCCGGAATTTGCCAGAACACAGCGAGAAGGCTGGAAAAACAAAATTACTTTCAGCATGTTTTATCATTTAGAACATCACTTATTTCCGGCTGTTCCAACAATTAAACTTCCTGAATTAGCAAGAAGAATTGATGAAGCACTTCCTGATATGGAAAAAAAGAAGACTTTTTAAATTGTAAAAAATGAAAAAACTCGTAATCGCAGCCGGAACAGGATTTTTAGGAGAAGTTTTAGTCAATCATTTCAAAGATAAATTCGAAGAAATCATAATTCTGACCCGAGGAAAATCTCGAACAGTTGACCGAATAAAATATGTAAACTGGAATGCCAGAACTTTTACAGGCTGGCAAAAGGAATTAGAAAATGCTACAGTTTTAATTAATCTTGCAGGAAAATCTGTTGATTGTCTTTATACTAAAGAAAATAAAAAAGAGATTTTATGGTCAAGAATTGAAAGCACGAAAATTTTAAATAAAGCAGTTTTAAATTGCAAAAATCCGCCAAAACATTGGCTGAATTCATCAACGGCAACCATTTATCGTTTTTCTTTAGACAAACAAATGGATGAAATTGACGGCGAAATCGGAAATGACTTTTCTATAAATGTCGCACTTTCTTGGGAAAAAGCGTTTTTTAAAACCGAAACTCCAAATACATTAAAAACGGCTTTGCGAACTTCTATAGTTTTAGGCAAAAATGGCGGTGCTTTGATTCCGTTGAAAACTTTGGCTAAAATTGGTTTTGGAGGAAAACAAGGAAAAGGAAATCAGTTTGTAAGCTGGATTCACGAAGAAGATTTTGCGAATGCAGTTGATTTTATAATTGAAAAAGAAATTATCGGAATTATAAATGTAGTTTCACCAGAACCAATTCGCAATGTAGATTTTATGCAGAAACTGAGAAAAGCTGTTGGATTTCCTTTCGGAATTCCATTGAATAAATTTTTTCTGGAAATTGGAGCATTTTTTATTCGAACTGAAACTGAACTGGTTTTGAAAAGTAGAAATGTAGTTCCGAAACGACTTTTGGATAATGGGTTTGAATTTAAGTTTGGAGATATTGACAAGGCTTTTAAATATTTGACAAATTGAATATTTTTTCAATATTGTCATTCTGAGGAACGAAGAATCTCCACGAGAAGCTCGCCAAAGATTGGATTCGCATTGTAGAGTTACTTACGAAGATTCTTCGTTCCTCAGAATGACAAGATTGCGCAAAAACAAACTTAAATCAATGACAACAATACATCTCACAACCAAAATAAAAGCACCAAAACAAATCGTTTTCGACGCTTCAAGAAATATCGATATTCACCAGCAATCTGCGAGCCCAACAAAAGAGAAAGCAATTGCCGGCGTAACTTCTGGTTTAATAAATTTAAATGAAACGGTAACTTGGCGCGGCAAACATTTTGGATTTTACTTAACACACAAAACCCGGATTCCGGTAATGATTTTCTATGATTATTTTGTAGATGAAATGGAGGAAGGAAAATTCAAATCGTTCAGACATGAACATATTTTTGAGGAAGAAAACGGCGTAACAACCATGAAAGATGTATTACAATATGAAACTCCGTTTGGGATATTCGGAGAACTTTTTGATATTTTATTTTTAGAAAAACATCTTACTAATTTTCTTTTGGAAAGAAATAAAGTTTTGAAAGAAGTTTCGGAAAACCATAATTGATAATTGTTTGGATTTTATTTCACGCAGATTCAAACAGATTTTCGCAGATTTTGCAGATAAAAAAATTCAATTGCCTCCAGTTTTAACTGGAGGCAAATTATATTAAACATTCTTGGCTTTAGCCAAATGAAAAAGTTTGGCTAAAACCCTTATTCGAGATATTTCTTTAACCTCCAGCTAAAGCTGGAGGCAATTCATTTTTGTTTTAAAAAAACACAAGCATCAACCACCAAAAAATGGGCACACTTTCGACCCAAAAGGAAGTATAATATTTGGAGCGTTCTGTATTGGCAAAGAAAATAAAAAGCATTAAAGTTACAACCATAATAAGGTTGATAATAAGATCGTGAACTGTAAAAGACAAAGTTCCTAAAACCCAAAACGGAACTAAAAGTGAAAATCCCAAAATCTTAGTTCGTTTTACGCCAATGGTCTGCGGAACAGTTTGCAAATGCGGATCATCATTAGCTAAATCTAGAATTTCGAAAACCAAAATAAGCACAAAAACCAAAACAAAACGCTGAATGCATTTTATAAAAAAGTTGGCTGTAAACGGAATTTCGGCATTTATATACGGTAAAACCAAAGTCGCTCCCACCCAGCAAAGTGCTACGATATAAATTTTAACGCCTGCCCAGTTTCGGGCATTTTTTCTGTTTGGAAAAAACGGTAAAGTGTAAAGTGCTGTTATGACAAAAATCACAACAGAAACTATTTGGGTAATCAGCTTTAAATGAAAAAAATAGTATCCCACTAAAATAACCGAGATGAAACTCAAAACGGCAATAATTTTCAGCTGAGTTCCAATCGGATTTTTCTTTACCCGAACCAAGGCATCATATTTTACGAAATTATATCCTACAATTGTTCCGAAAAAAACAAACAACGCCATTGGCTCATCATATTGAATATGAAAGAAATGAAATGTGATTCGAACCAAAGCATAACACGATAAAGCCACGTGAATGCTGCTGTTTAAATAAAAATCTAATATTTGTTTTAGAAGTTTCATGCCTCAAATCTAATCAATTGGTAACAAATCAACTCTTTAGTTAGAAATTTGATAAAAATTGAAGTTAAAAATACCTATTAAATTATTAATAATACTTAATTTTGCGCCACAAAAAAACAACACATTTACTTTTAAATGTTATTCGCACCTTATAACCGTGCAGAATCGCATTCATTTAAAACATTAGATAGCTACATGAAAACAGATGCTTTTGCTTTAAGACACATTGGTCCAAGAGAAACTGATCTTCAGCACATGCTGAAAACTATTGGAGTTGATTCGATTGAACAACTTGTTTACGAAACCCTTCCGGACGATATTCGTTTAAAAGCGCCTTTGAATTTAGACCCTGCTATGACAGAATTCGAATTTGCAAATCATATTCGCGAATTAGGAAAGAAAAACAAAACATTTAAATCATACATTGGCTTGGGTTATCACCCAACTATTGTTCCGGCTCCAATTCAGAGAAATATCTTCGAAAATCCAGGATGGTATACAGCTTATACGCCTTACCAGGCAGAAATTGCTCAAGGTCGTCTTGAAGCGATTTTAAATTTCCAAACAACTGTTATCGAATTAACAGGAATGGAAATTGCAAACGCTTCTTTACTTGATGAAGGAACTGCTGCTGCAGAAGCAATGGCTTTGTTGTTTGACGTTCGTACTCGTGACCAAAAGAAAAACAATACACACAAATTCTTCGTTTCTGAAGAAATTTTACCTCAAACTTTATCAGTTTTACAAACGCGTTCGACTCCAATCGGAATTGAATTAGTTGTTGGAAACCACGAAACATTTGATTTTTCAAATGAATTTTTCGGAGCGATTTTACAATATCCAGGAAAATACGGTCAAGTAAACGATTATAGTGCTTTTGTTGCTAAAGCAAAAGAAAACGAAATCAAAGTTGCATTCGCAGCAGATATTTTATCATTGGCAACTTTAACTTCTCCAGGAGAAATGGGAGCTGCGGTTGTTGTTGGAACAACACAACGTTTTGGTGTACCAATGGGTTACGGTGGTCCTCACGCTGCTTATTTTGCAACTAAAGATGAGTACAAGCGTTCTATGCCAGGTCGTATCATCGGAGTTTCTGTTGATGCAAATGGAAACCGCGCTTTACGTATGGCTTTAGGAACTCGTGAACAGCACATCAAACGTGAAAAAGCGACTTCTAACATTTGTACTGCTCAGGTATTATTAGCAGTTATGGCTGGAATGTACGCAGTTTATCACGGGCCAGAAGGATTGAAATACATTGCAAATAAAGTTCACGCATCTGCGGTTACTACTGCCGAAGCTTTAAATAAATTAGGAGTTTATCAAACCAATACAGCTTACTTTGACACGATTTTAGTAAAAGCTGATGCTCAAAAAGTAAAAGCTGCTGCTGAGAAAAACAAAGTAAACTTCTTCTACCCTGATGCTGATTCAGTTTCGATTTCGTTAAACGAAACAACTTCAGTTGCAGACATCAACCAAATTATTGCGATTTTTGCTGAGGCTTTAGGAAAAGAAACTGTTACGGTTTCTGAATTAACTTCTGCAAGCCAATTACCGGCTTCATTAGAAAGAACATCTTCTTTCTTAACGCATGATGTTTTCAACAATCATCATTCAGAAAGTCAGTTAATGCGTTATATCAAAAAATTAGAGCGTAAAGATTTATCATTGAATCACTCAATGATTTCATTAGGTTCTTGTACAATGAAATTAAACGCAGCTTCAGAAATGCTGCCTCTTTCAATGCCAAACTGGAACAGCATTCACCCGTTTGCACCAGTTGACCAAGTAGAAGGTTACCTTACAATGCTTAAAAAATTAGAGCAGCAATTAAATGTAATTACTGGATTTGCCGGAACAACTTTGCAACCAAACTCAGGAGCTCAAGGAGAATATGCTGGATTAATGGCCATTCGTGCTTACCACATGTCAAGAAACGAAGGTCACCGTAATGTATGTTTAATTCCTTCATCGGCTCACGGAACAAACCCTGCTTCTGCAGCGATGGCTGGAATGAAAATCATTGTTACGAAAACGACTCCAGAAGGAAACATTGACGTAGAAGATTTAAGAGAAAAAGCGATTGAACACAAAGATGATTTATCTTGTTTAATGGTAACGTATCCTTCTACTCACGGAGTTTTCGAATCTTCAATTATCGAAATCACAAAATTAATCCACGAAAACGGTGGATTAGTATATATGGATGGTGCAAACATGAACGCACAAGTTGGATTAACAAATCCTGCTACAATTGGTGCTGACGTTTGTCACTTAAACTTACACAAAACATTCGCTATTCCTCACGGTGGTGGCGGACCTGGAGTTGGACCAATCTGCGTGAACGAAAAATTAGTTCCGTTCTTGCCTACAAACCCAATCTTAAATGTTGGTGGCGAACAAGCGATTACAGCTATTTCATCTGCACCTTACGGATCTGCTTTAGTTTGTTTAATTTCTTACGGTTACATCACTATGATGGGAGCTGAAGGATTAAAAAGTGCTACAGAGCATGCTATCTTGAACGCAAACTACATGAAAGCACGTTTTGAAGGTCACTATCCAATTCTTTATACAGGAGAATGCGGAAGAGCAGCTCACGAAATGATTCTAGATTGCCGTTCATTTAAAGAAAACGGAATCGAAGTTGGTGATATCGCAAAACGTTTAATGGATTATGGTTTCCACGCTCCAACGGTTTCTTTCCCAGTTGCAGGAACTTTAATGATTGAGCCAACAGAATCTGAAGATTTAGCGGAATTAGATCGTTTCTGCGATGCGCTTATCTCAATCAGAAAAGAAATCGAAGCTGCAACTGCTGATGACAAAAACAATGTATTGAAAAATGCACCTCACACATTAGCCATGTTAACTTCTGATTCTTGGGATTTCCCTTATTCTAGAGAAACAGCGGCTTATCCATTAGATTACATTGCTGACAATAAATTCTGGCCATCTGTTCGTCGTGTAGACGATGCATACGGTGACAGAAACTTAGTTTGCAGCTGTGCTCCTATTGAAGCATATATGGAAAACTAAGAAATTCGTTTTTTTATACATATTTCAAACCCGACAGGTTTTAAAAACCTGTCGGGTTTATTTTTTTGTTTTAAGTCGACACTTTTCCTTTTTATAACATTCCTTTCAATTCTTCTTATTTTTATAACATTCTAAAATAAAACAGTGAAATAAAAATAAGCTCACTAATCAATCTCAAACGTTTGAAATCTCGTAAAAATTAAAAAATCATTAGAAAATAACCATTATATCATCCAAAAAATCGTTATTTCACAATTATATGCGTGCATAGTATTTTTTATGATAGTTATCATATTTTTATTTATACTTTAGCATGAAATTTATCGGATAATTAAGGGAAAAATGAAAATAAAAATTATTGGTATTGGGAGCTACATTCCTAATTTAGAAGTTAAAAATACAGATTTTGACAAGCATATTTTTTTGAATGAGGATGGAACTCCTTTTGGTTATCCGAATGAAGTCGTTATTAAAAAATTCAAAGGCATTACCGGAATCGAAAACCGCCGTTATGCTGAATCTCAATACAATGCCTCTGATTTAGCCTTTTTTGCAGCCGAAAAAGCAATTGCAAATGCAGGAATTGATGCCGAGACTTTAGACTACATTATTTTCGCCCATAATTTTGGTGATGTAAAAAACGGAACACATCAAACTGATATTCTGCCAAGTTTAGCAACACGAGTTAAAAACAAATTAGGGATTAAAAATCCTAAATGTGTGGCTTATGATATTTTATTTGGATGCCCGGGCTGGATTGAAGGTGTTTTGCAAGCGAATGCATTTATCAAATCGGGAATGGCAAAAAGAGTTATGGTAATTGGTGCCGAAACTTTATCAAGGGTTGTCGACGACCACGATCGTGATTCTATGATTTATTCAGACGGTGCCGGAGTTTCAATTTTAGAAGCTTCTACTGATGAAGCTGGATTGTTATCTTACGAAAGTGCCACTTTTGCAAATGACGAAGCGAATTATCTTTTCTTCGGAAAATCATACAATCCAGATTTAGACCCAGACATCAAATATATTAAAATGTACGGCCGTAAAATTTACGAGTTTGCCTTAAGCAATGTTCCGTGCGCTATGAAAAGCTGTTTAGACAAAAGCGGTATTGATATAAGCGAAGTGAAAAAAATCCTGATTCATCAGGCAAATGAAAAAATGGACGAAGCGATTATCGAACGTTTCTACAAACTTTACGATAAAACTGCTCCTAAAGATATTATGCCAATGAGTATTCATGATTTAGGAAACAGCAGTGTTGCAACCGTTCCTACTTTATATGATTTGATTTTACAAGGAAAGATCGAAAACCACGAAATCAATAAAGGCGATGTTCTAATTTTTGCTTCAGTTGGAGCTGGAATGAATATTAATGCTTTTGTATATCGATACTAGTATTTAGTCGCAATTTACACTCGCAGTGACCAGTTCTACAAATTGTAAACTGCGACTTTAAACTGAAAACTAAAAAAAGTCCGCATCTTATAGTGCGGACTTTTTTAGTATATTTGCGCCTTTGTTGTTAAAAACTATAAAATGTACGAAAAAACGTTTCCGAATAAAAGATTTAGACTTACCCTTGAATTTTTAAAAAAGCACGTTAACACATCTGAAACTATTTTTGATTTTGGTGTACCAAATCCATTTTCTAAAATAATGGAAGAAAACGGCTATACAGTAAAAAACACCAAAGGCGAAGATTTAGATAACGATCATACTGCTTTACAAACAGAAGAATATACCGTTTTTACAGCATTTGAAATTTTCGAACATTTACTAAATCCATACACGGTTTTAGAAAACGTAAAATGTGATAAATTATTGATTTCAATTCCGTTGCGTTTATGGTTTTCGTCAGCTTATCGTTCTAAAACGGATATGTGGGACAGACATTATCACGAATTTGAAGACTGGCAGTTAGACTGGCTTTTAGAAAAAACGGGATGGGAAATTACTGATCGACTTCAATTTACACATCCGGTGAAAAAGCTTGGACTTAGACCATTATTACGATATTTCACTCCAAGATATTATATTGTTGTGGCAGAGAAAGTAAAGAAATAAGATTGCAGATTAACGATTTTAAATTTTTGATTTTAGATGACTTCCACACAATCTAAAATCTAAAGTCTAAAATCTAAAATTTTCTAAATGAGATATTACATCGTTATTCCCGCACACAACGAGCAAGATTTAATTGGCCTTACTTTACAATCTTTGGTTTCTCAGACTGTGCTACCATCAAAAATTGTGGTTGTTAATGATAATTCGACTGATAAAACGGAAGAAGTTGTTTTAGGATTTGCAAAGGATAATCCTTTTATTTCTGTTGTAAACAAAACTTCGGATGCAATTCATTTACCGGGAAGCAAAGTAATTCAGGCATTTCAAAAAGGTTTTGAAACTTTGGATGCTGATTATGATATTATTGTAAAAATAGACGGTGATTTAATTTTTCCTCCAAATTACTTTGAAACTATAATCAAACATTTCGAATCTGATGCTAAAATCGGAATGGCTGGCGGATTCTGCTACATCGATAAAAACGGCGAATGGGTTTTAGAAAACCTAACCGATAAAGATCACATTCGCGGAGCGCTAAAAGCGTACAGAAAAGAAACATTTCAGCAAATTGGCGGTTTAAAACCTGCAATGGGCTGGGATACCGTTGATGAATTATTGTGTAAATATTACGGATGGAAAATTGTTACTGATGAATCTTTACATGTAAAACATCTTAAACCAACAGGTGCCAATTACAACAAAACGGCCCGCTATAAGCAAGGTGAGGCTTTTTACACTTTAGGATATGGTTTTTGGATTACAGCAATTGCATCGGCAAAATTGGCGATGATGAAGAAAAAACCATTTCTGTTTTTAGATTACATTAAAGGTTTTTTGAAAGCCAAAAAAGCCAAAACGCCTTTATTAGTAACTCCTGAACAAGCTAAATTTATTAGAAATTATCGTTTGCAGAAAATGAAACAAAAGTTAATTTGATTGCCAAAACAGTCGAAAAAACTGAACTCATAACTCATAACTCATAACTTCTTTTTACCTTAGCAAATATTTAAAACTTATGATGCTAATTCGTTATTTATCTCAAATAGGAAGATATTTTTTAATGCTCAAGGAAATTTTCAATAAACAGACCAAATGGCCTGTTATGCGAAATTTAATTTTCAAGGAAATTGATGATTTAATTATTGACTCTCTTGGAATCGTTTGCTTTATATCTTTCTTCGTTGGAGGTGTTGTTTCTATTCAAACAGCATTAAACTTAACAAACCCTTTAATTCCAAAATATTTAATTGGTTTCGCCACACGTCAATCTGTAATTTTAGAATTTGCCCCTACTTTTATTTCGGTAATTATGGCCGGAAAAATGGGTTCTTTCATTACATCAAGTATTGGAACAATGCGCGTTACAGAACAAATTGATGCGCTAGAAGTTATGGGAGTAAACTCTCTTAATTATTTAGTTTTTCCAAAAATTATTGCCTTGCTATTGTATCCGTTCGTAATTGGAATCAGTATGTTTTTAGGGATTTTTGGTGGATGGCTTGCAGGTGTTTATGGTGGTTTTACCACTAGTGCCGATTTTATTTCCGGAGCACAAATGGAGTTTATTCCGTTTCACATTACGTATGCTTTCATCAAAACATTAATATTTGCTATGTTGTTAGCAACAATTCCATCATTTCACGGATATTATATGAAAGGTGGAGCTCTTGAAGTTGGTAAAGCAAGTACAATTTCGTTTGTTTGGACATCAGTATCCATCATTCTTTTTAATTATATACTAACACAATTGTTATTAGGATCATGATAGAAGTAAAAAATGTAGAAAAATCATTTGGTGACAGCAAAGTCCTTAAAGGAGTTTCGACAGTTTTTGAAACTGGAAAGACCAACCTGATTATTGGACAAAGTGGATCTGGGAAAACTGTTTTATTAAAAACCTTATTAGGAATTCATACGCCAGATAATGGAACAATTGAATTTGACGGAAGGGTTTATTCTGAATTAGATCCGGATGAAAAAAGAGAATTAAGAACCGAAATTGGAATGGTTTTTCAGGGAAGTGCTTTATTCGATTCGATGACAGTTGAAGAGAATGTAGCTTTTCCTCTTAAAATGTTTACCAACGATAATAAAGCCAAAATTAAAGAACGTGTTGATTTTGTTTTAGAAAGAGTAAACCTTATCGATGCACACAAAAAACTGCCGTCTGAGATCTCAGGAGGTATGCAGAAACGTGTGGCGATTGCCCGCGCTATTGTAAACAACCCAAAGTATTTATTTTGTGATGAGCCAAACTCTGGTCTGGATCCAAATACCTCAACTTTAATTGACAACCTGATTCAGGAAATTACGCGTGAATATAATATCACAACTGTGATTAATACACACGATATGAACTCTGTAATGGAAATTGGAGAGAATATTGTTTTTCTTAAAAAAGGACTTAAAGCCTGGCAGGGAACTAAAGAAGAAATCTTTAGAACAGATAATAAAGACATTGTCAAGTTTGTTTATTCTTCAAACTTATTCAAGAAAGTACGTGAAGCGTATTTGAAAGGCTAAAAGTTTTTTAAAATTTCAAATCTTAGAAATATCAATACAAAAATCCCAAATTCCAATTTTAAAAGTCTGGAATTTGGGATTTTCAATTTATCTCCTCTTTTTGAAATTAGGTCTTTATTTATTGAAATTAGGTGAGTATGTTTCAAACTTTAATTTACCAACGTCTTCTAAAAACAATTTTAATTCATCTGAATGTTTCTGCGAATTCAATCTAACTATAGATTCTTTTTCTAAATGATTATCACTTAATAAAACAAAATCCTGAACGGCAAATTTATAACTTACATCTGCACCTCCGGCACTTAGATAATCATTTCGCTGAAATACATTTTTATATAGAATAGAGAATATCTTATTGTTTTTAGGGTTTGTCTTTTTTGAGTAAAATTCAAAGTTTAAAAAAGACAATGTTCTATAAAGCTCATCATTATGAATTTTAAAACCAACTTTAGAAAAGGTCAATGCCAGCAATGATATTCCTAAAATTGAAAAAACGAACAACATAATAAAAAAAACATAATTCAATTCTTCAATCTTGTGGTTAAAAAATGTTCCCCAGCCAATATAAGAGAAATATAAGAAAAAAAAGGCTGGCACCAATAACATTGCTTTTTGCTTAAATTCAAAATTATCGTTTAGTATTACTTTATTCATCATGTTATTTAATTTTTCACTGGCAAAAGTTCCACCTCAGCATTTGGATTAAAAAGATAGGTTCTTCCTGAGCTTATTTCAAGACACTCAAAACGTTTTGTTCTTACGGCTATTTTCTTGAAAATTTTGCCATTTTTAATTCTGAAAATGCTTCCGTATGGAATTTCAAAAATGTAGTTTTTATCGTTTGCTAAATCATATTGTTTTAATGCCAAAGATAAAGTCGTATCTGTATCGCTGCTTGCTGATGGATTTTTAAAATGTCTTGCCAGCAAAGGTAAAAGCTGACTAGGAAATATCTCCGGACGTATAAATGGAACCATTAAACGCTGAAAAGTATATTTCCACTCGTTTCCGTGCGGTTTTATATTTCGTCCAAATTTTTCAAAAGCAACTAAATGTGCAATTTCATGAACGAGTGTAATCAAAAACCTGTATTTATTCAAACTTGCATTAACCGTAATTTCATGTTTCCCACTTGGTCCGCGTCTATAATCACCATGACGCGTCTGACGCTCGTTTACAATCTTCAAATGAACCTGATTGGCCACTATCAAATCAAAAACAGGCTTGACTGCGTGTTCGGGAATGTATTTTGCTAAAGTTTCGTTCAATTTAAAGTTAAATGTTATTTGTTAAATGTTAGAAGTTTTCTCCCGACATTGGACTTTGGAATTTATTTCTTGGAATTTAATTATGGATTAGTAGAGGAAACCTCAAGTACTTTTCCATTAAAATATTTATTTCCGTTAAGAGTAAAATCATAAATATAAGTTGCCATTCCTTCGGCTGAAATCGGAGCTTGGTAACCCGGGAAAGCTTCATTCAGCATTTCTGTTTGTACAGACCCCAGAGCTAGCACATTAAAAGAAATTCCTTTTTCTTTATATTCTTCTGCTAATAATTCGGTTAAAGTAATCACGGCGCCTTTACTAGAACTATAAGCTGCCAAACCTGCAAATTTTAAACTTCCGCGTACGCCGCCAATCGAACTTATGGTTACAACATGACTTCCTTTTTGTAAATACGGAAGACAAATTCTGGTAAGATTTGCCACAGCAAAAACATTTACTTTATAAATACTTTCAAAATCTGCCTGCGTCGTTTCTGCAAAAGGTTTCCATATTAAAGCTCCGGCATTATGTACAACTGCATCAACTTTTTTCCATGTTGAAGAAAGAAAACTTTCTACTTCGTGCAATGCAGTTTCATCTGCCAAATCAATTGATAAGCAGGTAACGTTTTTATGTTCTAAAAGTGTTTTAGGAGTTTTTCTGGAAATCGCTAAAACCTGATTTCCGGCATTTGCAAACTGCAATGCTAATTCGTATCCTATTCCTCTACTCGTTCCAGTAACAATAATATTTTTCATGGAGCAAAAATAAGCAAAACCAAAATAACGAACTGTTATTTATTCATTACAATTTCTTCTGTTGGTGTTGTTGCAATTTTAGTTACAGCCGGTAAAAATTCCTGAATAAAAGCTGTCATGTGCGGAATATCCATTACTTTAAATTCGTCTGAAACGTGGTGATAAAAATCGAAATTCTCAAAATCAAAAGTACTTATAGACTGACATGGTTTTCCGAAAGCTTCAAAAAATGAATAATTATCAGATCTGTAAAACAATTTATATTCGGCTTCTTTAGGCAAAAATCCGATTGTTTTTTTTCCAGTATATTCATTTATTTTTTCTGCCATATTCGATTTATCAAAACCGGTTATATAAGCCAGATAATCACGTTTCATAGGAACGCCGATCATTTCGATATTCAGCTGGGTATATAAATTGAAGTTTTTAGCTTTTAGTTTTGGAGCCATACTTTTTGAACCTAACAAGCCTTTTTCTTCTCCGGCAAAAAACACAATAAGAATACTTCTTTTGTTTGATTTTGTTTTACTGAAATATTTTGCCAATTGCGCAACTGCCGTTACTCCCGAAGCATCATCATTTGCACCGTTATAAATTTGGTCAGGCTGTTGTTTTTTCTCAATTCCGATATGATCGTAGTGTGCGCTTAAAACCACAAATTCATTTTTAAGAACCGGATCTGTTCCTTCTAAAACTCCCACAATATTAAAAGCCGGAGATTTGAAGTTAGTTAATGTATCTCTGTACGTTTTAAAGTAAGGTTTAATGTCAATTTTCTTTAGGAAATCTTCTAAAAAAACGGCTGCTTTTTCAATTCCTTTTGTTCCGGTTTCGCGACCTTCTAATTCATCTGAAGAAAGATATTTTAAAAAATCTGAAACATCAGATTCTTCAACTTTATACGTGATTTCAACAGATTCTGGTTTTGCTTCTTTTTGACCTACTGTTGATGTATTGGTTTTACATCCCAGAAAAACAAATGGAAGTAGAAAGTAAAGTTTTTTCATAAATGAAGATTTAAGCGGGTTTGGTGAACTAGGTTCTTAAAACCGGCAGTTTAAAATATTTTTTATAAACCTTATATGCCTGAATACTTCCTAAAACAATAAAAAATAATGGTATGCAGACAGGCAATATTGACTTTGACAATTGATTTGTTTTATAAAAAATAGTCTGTAATACGACGATCAGACTAAACATTCCTAAAAAAATCCCCATCAAAGTTCCTGCAATATAATAATATTTTAACTTTCTTTCTATAACAATATGATTTCCATTAAGTAAATATAAGTTCCAGCTAGTCCAGAACGGAAGCTGTAAAAAATTGAAGCAGTTTAAAATTACTCCTATCACAAAAGGTGAATACATTAAATATTCCTGCAGATAATTTTGTGACTGCTCGGCTTTATTAAAATTGAGGTAAAAAACAAAAGCCAGTATAAACATAAAGGCGACAGAAAAAAAATCAATAATTTTCATTAATTTTTTATTGTCGACAAGCTCTTTTGCAAAGAGCAGCGTAAAATAAATGACAAAAGTTTCAATAAAAACAACTCCAAATAAAAAGAAAATCAAGTTGTGAATTCCTGATTTTGAATATATTTCAAGTCCGGCCAGGTTTAAATACCCTAGCGGAATTGACCCTAGAAAACTTACCAGAAATCCAACCGAGATGTTTTTTATTTGTTTCATTTCTAAAAATTCATGATTTTATTATTTTGCGCCACATGCAGTCTGTATTGATGCATTCCTACTTTATGGTCTAAATAAGGAACTCCCATTTTATGGTTCTCTACACTTATTTCATACATATAAGTAATATGGCGCGCGAGCTCTTTCCAGGCAAACCATACGGAATGTTTAGGATCGTAAATATGAGTAGGTTCGCTTGCCGCACCATTAAGTTCTACTATTTGAAAATTTTCTCCTCGCTCTAATTCTTCAAAAGTATTGTACATGATATCAAAACGTCCGAAATAAAATTCCGGAATTTGAACTGCAACCTTGTTAATTGCTTCTGTTAATTCAGGCGTTATCCAATGGCTGCCGTCAAGAAATTTTGCTCCGCGTGCGTGATTGCCAAACGGAACCAAATTCATAGTTTCATCCTGCGATAAAATTTGCTGCAGCTGTTTTCCATATTCTGCTTTTAAAGCATCCATTTGCAGTTCAAATCTCGGATTCTGCTTAATTAAATCTTCAATGGTAGATTTTCCGTCTCCCGTTACAATCAAAAATTCTTTAGAAACAATTCCGGTAATTTTTCCGTTTTTTTGAAGCGGACGACGTACATAAAAGATGCCTACTTCTTTTTCAAACGGAATTAGATCCTGCAATAAAAAATCAAAGTTTGCTTTGCTTGCATAATCAGCCAGCTCAGAAACAGATTTGATTTTTTTTACACCAGAACCCCGCAGTCCAATGTCGGGTTTTGCGATTAACGGAAAATCAATTTCATTTTCCTCCAATAAATTTAGAATCTCTTTAAAATCAGAATTCTCGTGAATCAAAATGGTTTTCGGGTAATGTTTTTTGGGCAGCAAATCGTAAATCTGTTTTTTACTTTCCATCATAAATCCGCCATTTTTAATTTTGGGATTAGAAGCATTAAAGAAAAAAACAGATCTGGCTTTTACAGCGTAATAGGCCCAAAGAAAATAAATAGGAAAATATAAAACCTGAAACGGCCAGTATTCACAATTGGTAACTTTATGAAAAAATAACTTCATTGTTTTCGATTTTAAATTTGAATAAAAGAGGCCGAAAAATCTTTGGTTTTAACTAAATCATAATATTTCATGGCACCTTTATTTTGCTCTGTTACTACCTGAGTTACACTTAAGGTTTTCATAATATTTTCCCTATTGATAATTAAACCGTTTTGCGCATCGTCGGTATGAGTGTTTTTATGAAAATGGATCATATCCGGAGCCGAGATTTCATTTTTATCTTTGATAAATTCAAAAAACCAATCAGATCGTTCTTTTCTAATTTCCTCAGGATATAAAGTTACCGATGACCAAATGTAACTTTGTGTTTCATCCAGCTTTGTTGTTCTTTTACTGAAACCATCCCAGATCAATTCGTATAGTCTTTTTTGCTGATACAAAACCAGCGTAAAAGGTTCTATATTTTCAAGATTAATCTGTTTCCAAAAATCTTTGGGAGAATCATTTTCGATAATATCGAGCACAATTAATCCGCGGCTTTTTCGATACGGAAGAACCGGAGTGTGTTTTATAATTCCGCCATTTAACAAAACCACAACCGTTCCATTTTCATCAACGGCAAACCAGGTTCCTCCCGCTTTTGAATCTTTTGGATACATAATTTTTTTTCCGTTGTGACTGTAATTTCTTGGCACAATTGCACCGGCCCGAATTACTTTTTCGTCCCGGTTTGAAGTAATAATGGCAACTCCGTTATTATTTACAAAACTTACTGTACACATTGTTTTCTATATTCGATTGTGGAACGCGCTACACCAAAATTTTCGTTCAGCAAAACATTTTCAAATTGCAAAACAGCAACTTTTATCAAAGCCTGATGATGAATACAATGTTCTAAATTATAAAGCAGTTCTCTGTAATAATTACTCTGAATTCTAAAAGTAAGTCCGTCAATCATTTGTTCTAAAAAAAGAATTTTATTTTCTGACTTTAAACTCTTTTTAATTTTCAGAATACATTCGTTTGCAAATTGAGTTTCGGTTTGAATACGTTTGTTACGTTCTCTGTTATCATAATTTAAAACTTCAGATTCATAACTATTTTCAAGACATTGAAACATTTCAATAATATGGCGCGTGTGTTCGCCAATACTTGAGTTACTCAAAGCCGCACAGGGCTCTGAGTATAATTGATCAGATAACTGGTTTAATAAATTTGTTAACTCATCTAAACTTTGGTTTATTGATTTTATCAGCATGATTATTTTGTTTTTAGAAGGTTAATTATTTTGTTCTTATTTAAATAAAGTAATCCTAAACAAGATAGAAACGTAATCAGAGCGAGAGTAAACAAAAGCCCGCCATCGTTTTTAACTTCAATTCCTAAAACAAATAAATGCGAAAAGATGGCACCTGTCATAACGCCAATTCCGCCTAAAGCGCCTAGCCACGTTGTTTTAGGAATCAAAATTAAAATCGCAAAGATCAGTTCGGCAATTCCAGATCCTAATCGTCCGTAAGGTTCAATCCCTAAAGTCGAAAAAATATAAACACTTTCCGGCGCTCCTGTAAATTTAAAATATAAAGTCTGCAGTAAAATCACCGATGCTGTCAGTCTCAAAACCCAGGTTATTATTTGTGTTTTCATAACCTTAGTTTTTATATATTTTTTTCCAATTCGTATCTGCTTTCTCTTTTAAATTATCCTGATCCTCGTTCCAGCTTTTCAATGTATTATTAAAATAAGCATTGTAGAACAAATACAGTTTGCCATCGACAATTTTAAAAGTTTCCGGATTTATTTCGACTTTTTCACCAGTACTTCCCATAGCATAAGCACACCAGCCGCCATATTGAGGTTCGTATTTTGATGGATTTTTTAAGAAAGCATTTTTATTTTCAGCAGAAGAAAAATTATAAGTCACGCCCTGATACGAAACCGAAATTTCTTTTTTCCCTTTAACTGCTTTTCCCTGATTAAAATATCCAACAGGATCATAACCCTGAATACCTACTTTGTTTTCTAAATTATACTGGCTGATTCTTTTTGCATCGTTTTGAGCAAATGAACTACCTGAAATTAAAATCAATAACAATAATACTAGCTTTTTCATCTTTAATTTATTTTAAGTTTTTTAATACTGATACCAATAATTCTGTTGAGATACGTTGTTTAAAATCGGGTGCGATATATTCAAAAAGTATATCAGCATCGGTGTTTACTACAAAAACAGATGGAACTGGCAGTAAGCTGTTATTGATTCCATTAGAATGTACGTTAATTACTTCTTTGTAGTTTTCCGGAGCCTGATAATCAATCCCTACCGCTTTTATTAATGCCATGTTTGAATCTGAAAGTAAACTGTATTTTACTTTATCTTTTTCTTCTGTTATTTTTAGATTTTCAGGAGAATCCGGACTTACAGCAATAATTTGGTAACCTAAATCGATAATTTGTTTTTCAGCTCCAGCCAATGACTGCAAATGGATATTGCAATACGGACACCAACCGCCGCGATAAAAAACAAGAACCGTTTTTTTCTTGTTAAGTAAGTCTAAAATACTAACATCTGCATTTTCAGGTGTTTTCAAACTTGCATTTGGAATTTTTTCACCAATTAATAAAGGTGCAATATCCGTTGCCGATTTAGGAGTCGGTTTTTGTGCATGAGCAGCCGAAGTCAGGGCTGTCAGAAAAATTAAAAGTATTTTTTTCATAGTGTATTTGTTTTACATCTTTTTGATGATGTAAAATTATAGCACTACGAAAAAGCAAAATGTCGGCTAATTTACACTTCTGGTAAAATAGTTTTTAAGCTATTGTATTTATTAAATGTTTCACGCAGATTTGGAAAGATTTAGGCAGATAAACACAGATTTATTTTAATTAAATCTGTTAAAATCTTTTAAAATCTGCGTGAAAAAAATCTAACGAATTATTATAATTTGGTAATATCAGGAATGATAATTTCCTTTCTGTTGTAGCTCAACAGCTGGTTAATTTCCATTTCATTCAGTAATTGTGTAGCGGTTTGTCTCGAAGTACAAATAATTTGGGCAATATCATTTTGGGTTAAATAATTTTCGAGAGTTACCGAATTTCCATTTTTTACACCTTCATTTTCTGCCCAGTCTTTAAGAAATTGATAAAGTCTGGTTTTGGCGTCTTTAGAAATTAAATTAGCATAACTGTTCTTGACGCGTTTCATTTTTAAACCAACAAATTTGGTATATGAAATTGCAAGAGTAGGATTTCGAAGTAATAAATCTTCAAAATCAGACATTAAAAAACTGCAGATTACAACATCATCAGAAAGTACTTTTGCATATTCTTCTTCCTTACTATCTGTTTCTAAAGTTAATTCGCCAAACAAATCTCCTTTTTGAATAATGTCTTTTATTGTTTCATTGCCATCATCATCAATAGCCACAATTTTTATGTTTCCTTTTTTGAGTAAAAAAATACGAGGCACATCAGAAGAAGAGAAATAAATAATTTCTCCTTTTGATGCTTTTTTAAAACCGGTAATAATGCATAATTGTTTGATTTGTGAATAGCTCAGCGTTCTAAACAATTTATGATCCCGCAAGTACCAATATTTTAAATCTTCGTACATAAAAATTAAATCTGTTGGTGTAAAAGTAATTAATTTAACAGTTACATGTGATTATCTTTCCGATAAGTTTTAAGTACGCTGATGAGGCGGATTCGCTACCGCGAAGACGCTGATTGAGGCGGATTTTTTATTTTCAAAAATAATAGAAATCCGTTTTATCCGCGTCTTCGCGAAGCGAATCCGTGTCATCCGCGTTCAATTTAAAGTTAAAAACAAAACCCTTTTAAAGCCTAAACTTCAAAAGGGTTTTTATTAATTTATTTTTATAGAAGATTATCCTGCGATAACGGCTCTTGAAATTACTATTTTCTGGATTTCAGAAGTTCCTTCATAGATTTGAGTAATTTTTGCATCACGCATTAAACGCTCAACATGGTATTCTTTCACATAACCATTTCCTCCGTGAATCTGAACAGCTTCTACAGAAGTATCCATAGCAACCTGCGAAGCAAATAATTTTGCCATTGCCCCACTTACATCGTAGTTTTTATGCTGATCTTTATCCCAGGCTGCTTTCATACATAAATGACGCGCCGCTTCTATATTCACAGCCATATCTGCTAATTTAAAAGCAATTGCCTGATGATTGCAGATTTCTGTTCCGAATGCTTTTCTTTCTTTAGAATATTTCAAAGCCAGTTCATAAGCTCCGGAAGCAATTCCTAAAGCCTGAGATGCAATACCAATTCTACCTCCTGCTAAAGTTTTCATTGCAAATTTAAATCCGAAACCGTC
This sequence comes from Flavobacterium sp., assembly GCF_039595935.1. NCBI lineage: Bacteria > Pseudomonadati > Bacteroidota > Flavobacteriia > Flavobacteriales > Flavobacteriaceae > Flavobacterium > Flavobacterium sp. The sequence goes on from NZ_JBCNKR010000005.1 coordinate 486,433, forward strand.
TTCACCAATTCTGTTTTCTTTCGGAACTTTTACATCCGTAAACATTAAAGAATGCGTATCAGAACCACGGATTCCCATTTTTTGCTCTTTTGGACCAACAGAGAAACCTGGCATATCTTTAGTCATAATCAAGGCATTGATTCCTTTATGTTTTAATTCAGGATGCGTTTGTACAATTACTAAATATACCGAAGCTGTGTTTCCGTTTGTAATCCAGTTTTTAGTTCCGTTTACCAAATAGTGGTCGCCCATATCAATCGCAGTTGTTTTTTGCGAAGTTGCGTCACTTCCGGCTTCCGGCTCGCTTAAACAAAATGCTCCGTGAATTTGTCCAGAAGCTAAGCCCGGTAAATATTTTTGTTTTTGTTCTTCGGTTCCATATTCCTGTAATCCCCAGCAAACTAATGAATTGTTTACAGACATTACTACAGAAGCAGAAGCATCAACTTTAGAAATTTCTTCCATTGCAATAACATACGAAATCGCATCAAGTCCGCTTCCTCCGTATTTAGGATCAACCATCATTCCCATGAATCCTAGTTCTCCCATTTTTTTAACTTGCTCAGCCGGGAAAATTTGTTTTTCGTCACGCTCAATAACTCCTGGTAATAATTCATTTTGAGCAAAATCTCTCGCAGCTTGCTGAATCATTAAATGTTCTTCGGTAAGATTAAAATCCATAGTTTTTATTTTATTGTTTTTCTAAACCGAATGTATAATTCAGTTTGGTGGTTTTTTATTTATTTTTTTGAAAAGCCAATTTATGGTCAAAAGGCTTCCAAAGATAATTTTTAAATGCGGATTTTACAATGCACGCATATAAATTTAATAGATCAACAAGAATAACGATAACGTTTTCGTAATAATTTATCATTTGTATCAAACAGACTATAATTTTGCAGCGTTTTTTCTAAAATCCAAGATTAAAAAATGCGGTGTAGAAACTTCAAAAAATCAAATTTCAAGACATTTTCTTCTCAGAAAAGATTAAACAATTGCTAAAGGGCGTAAATCTACGTAAAACTAGTCTTACTAATTTGATTACTAAACCGATAGAGTAAAAAAAATAAAAAACAGCAGAAAAAAAACTTCTAAAAAAAGGCCATAATATTGACAAATTAACATTATTTTTGCCTTAAAATTAAATAATTGACAGAACATGAAAAAGATTTTACTAGTACTTACACTCCTATTAACTTTACAATTTTCGACGGTTTCTGCCCAAACTCAATTAGAAGTAAATGGCGTAACTGTACCTAGAAAAATAGAATTCCAAAACAAAACGCTGCAATTAAACGGAGCAGGCGGAAGATCAAAAATGTGGTTAGAAGTTTATGTTCAGGCATTGTACTTATCACAATTAAGCCAGGATCCTAAATTTATTATTGACAGCGATACCGAAATGGCAATTCGAATTGAAATCACTTCATCTATGGTTTCTTCAAACAAATTAACAAAAGCAATGAATGTTGGTTTTGAAAAATCTGCCGGAAGCAATCTTGAACAATTACGCCCGAGAATCGAACAGTTCAAAACGTATTTAAGTGACGCAATTACAGAAAAAGATGTTTTCGTTTTAGCATATAATCCGCTGGACCAAACTATCAATGTTTTTAAAAATGAAGTTTTGAAAGGTAAAATTCAGGGATTTGATTTCAAACAAGCATTATTCGGTATCTGGCTTTCAGACAAACCAGTTGACGAAACTTTGAAAAAACATTTATTAGGGATATAATTCTTAATTTTTTACATATTCAGAAAGCCGAAAACCAAATAGTTTTCGGCTTTTCTTTTTTGTTTTATAAATTTGATGCAAAATACATTATTCGCATTATTCTATTTCATACATTTACACAAAATAAACATATCACAACAAAATGAAAGATTTATTACAACAATTTGAAAACAAGGCGCCTGAAATTGTTTTCAATTGGAAAGATTCAGAAACAGAAGCCGAAGGGTGGACTGTTATTAATTCACTACGCGGAGGAGCTGCTGGTGGAGGAACAAGAATGAGAAAAGGCTTAGACATGAATGAGGTCTTGTCATTGGCTAAAACCATGGAAGTTAAATTCTCTGTTTCAGGCCCTGCCATTGGCGGAGCTAAATCTGGAATAAATTTTGACCCGAACGACCCTCGCAAAAAAGGTGTTTTACAACGCTGGTACAAAGCTGTTTCTCCTTTATTAAAAAGTTACTACGGAACTGGTGGAGATTTGAATGTTGATGAGATTCACGAAGTAATCCCAATGACAGAAGAATGCGGTGTTTGGCATCCTCAGGAAGGTGTATTCAACGGGCATTTTAAACCAACCGAAGCTGATAAAATTAATCGAATTGGCCAGCTGCGTCAGGGAGTAATTAAAGTGATCGAAAACCCCAAATTCTCTCCAGACGTTACCAGAAAATATACCGTTGCTGATATGATTACCGGTTATGGTGTTGCCGAAGCGGTTCGCCATTTTTACGCAACTTACGGCGGAGATATTAAAGGTAAAAAAGCAATCGTACAAGGTTTTGGAAACGTTGGTTCTGCTGCGGCTTTTTATCTAGCTGAAATGGGAGCAAAAGTTATCGGAATTATTGACCGTGACGGAGGTTTGATTAAAGAAGATGGTTTTTCGTTTGAAGAAATCAGAACTTTATTCTTAAACAAAGACGGAAATAAATTAGTTGCCGATAATATGATTCCGTTTGAGGAAATCAATTCTAAAATCTGGACTATTGGTGCAGAAATTTTCACACCTTGTGCGGCTTCAAGACTGGTTACTCAAAACCAAATCGACAGCTTAATCGCAAACGGATTAGAAGTTATTTCTTGTGGAGCGAATGTTCCTTTTGCAGATAAAGAAATTTTCTTCGGTTCTATTATGGAAGAAGTTGATCGTAAAGTAAGTTTGATTCCGGATTTTATTTCAAACTGCGGAATGGCAAGAGTTTTTGCTTATTTCATGGAGAAAAAAGTTCAAATGACAGATGAAGCTATTTTTAACGATACTTCTGAAATTATAAAAAATGCAATTGTAAAAGCGCACGCTTTAAATTCATCAAAAACAAATATCAGTGCAACTGCTTTTGAAATTGCATTGAAACAATTAGTATAACCTTTTTTATACTTTATATATAAACGAGCCAAATTGTTATTTGGCTCGTTTTTTTTAGCTCAATCGCAAAATTCCGCGCATTTTATGTCATTTCGACGAAGGAGAAATCTGCGCAAGTAACTCCACAACGAGAATCCAGTCTTTGGCGAGCTACTTGCGCAGATTTCTCCTTCGTCGAAATTGTAAAAGTCACTTATTTCGGTAACGGATTTATCATTTCGATTGGCTTTTTTCCATCAATTCCCTGATGTGGCCTTTCGTGATTATAGTAATATAAATATTGCAATAATTCTTCTTTTAGTTCTTCCAAAGAATCAAAATCAGTTTCTCTGAGCAGATCATCTTCAAGAGTTCGCCAGAAGCGTTCGACCTTCCCGTTTGTCTGTGGTCTATAAGGTTTTGTATGTCTGTGAACAATTCCCAATTCCATAAGCATTCTCTCAAAAGGATGGTTATATTTCTGCTGGCTGGTTTTGATTCCAAATTCAGGTCCATTGTCAGATAAAATCTCTTCAAATTTTATCTCATAATGATCGCTTAAGATGTTTAAGCATTTTAATGACGCAAACATAACCGTTAAACTAGTGATGTCTGGGATTAATTCTGCCCAGGCAATCCGGCTGTAGTCGTCAATTATACATACTAAGTACAATTTTCGATTTTCTCCTTTTATGATGCTTTTGCTTAAGTGATGACAATCAATATGACCAAGCTGTCCCATTCTTTCCTTGATTATTTTTTGATGATTCTTTTTAATCTTCGGAGTTAACCTGTTTATTTTATTACGCTTTAAAATATTATAAACTCCTGAATATGAAGGTGTGTTTTTTCCTAATTTTGGCTTTAAGATACTAACAATTTCATATTTGTTGTTTCCTTTTTCCCTTAATTCAATTACTTTTCGTTCTATAAATGGCAGAGGACGTCTTGTCTTGTATTTTGGACCACGCTTCTGAGGAAGCAGATCCAAAGACTTACCGCTCTGCTTATAACGGTTATAATACTTTAAGAAGCTTTTTCTGCAGGTGTCATTTGCCTTGTAAAAATCCATCGCCTTTTTATGCAACGGATGAGTCTTGTTTTTTACTTGCTCATATTCTTTTATTAAAAAACGATACTTCTCTAAATAGTTTCTCTCTAATGTTGAATCCTGACTGTTATTTCTCATCGCAACAAAATTTATTAAAGGTAAATTTTGTTACCGAAATATCTAACCTTTACAGAAATGACAAACAGGAAGTTTTTAATTATTGCTGAAAAATCTTTGCCTGAACCTTAGCGAACGTTGCGGTTAAATTCTCTCTTTCATTCTAAACAATTTTTAGTACTTTTAAACGTTTTTATTTTATACTATTTCAAAATTCAGAATCACAATGAGTTTCACTATTTCTTCAGATAAAAAGAAATCATTACTACTCACAACTGCTATATATGCAGCGATCATTGTATTGCTGTTTTTCATACGTTTTTGGCCTCCATACAATCCAGAAAATAACGTTGCCCTTGCAGATGGCGGCGGTGGCGGTGGTGGCGTAACGGTAAATTTTGGTGACAGCGATTTAGGTTCAGGAGCGAATTATAAAAGTGAAGTTCTGGATGTAAAAAACAATGTAAAGCAAGCTCCGGCAAAAGCAGTTGAAGAAGAAGCTATTATTTCTCAGGAAAACTCAAAAGCTGATGAAACTGATGTTGTAATTCCAACAAAAGAAAAACCTAAAAAACCTGTTCCGGTTGAAAAACCAATACAAAAACCTGTTCCTGAAAAACCAAAAGTTTCGAACTCTACAAACGATGCTTTATCGAGTATTTTAAAAGGTTCGAACAAAGGCGGCGATGGTGATGACAAAGTTTCAGGAAATAAAGGTAACCGTGGAGGCGACTTAAACTCTAAAGGTTATTATGGTACTGGCGGTTCTGGCGGAGGAACCGGAGGCGGTAACGGTACCGGAAATGGTATAGGAAACGGAAGCGGTTATGGAGCCGGAAGCGGCGGAGGTTCTGGAGGTGGATCAGGATATTCTTTAAATGGCCGAAAAGCACTTTCTAAACCAGCACCTAAATACACTTGTAACGAAGAAGGAACTGTTGTAGTTGAAGTTACGGTTGATCAAAATGGAAAAACTATAAGTGCTACTGCCGGAATAAAAGGAACAACAAACAAAGCAAGTTGTTTATTAGAACAAGCAAAAATAGCGGCATTAAACACGAAATGGTCTGCTGATGATAATGCTGCGCCAAAACAAATTGGGAGGATTATTTATAATTTCAATTTGAATTAAAAAACACAAATTACACGGATTTTCACGAATCTGTTCTCATAAAAAAAGGCTTTCTGATTACTTTAGAAAGCCTTTTTTCGTCTAGTTTGTCATTTCGACGAAGGAGAAATCTGCGCAAGAAGCTCGACAAAGATTAGATTCTCGTTGCGGAGTTACTTGCGCAGATTTCTCCTTCGTCGAAATGACAAAATTGTGTTTACTTATAAAAGCGAGGCTGCTTCGTTCCTCTCAAGGACTCAGATTAACAATTGACACAGAACAAAAAAGAAAGACCTAACAGGTTTTTAAAACCTGTTAGGTCTAACACAAATTATTTATATTTTTTTTACTTAGGACTCGTAGCAATTACAAACTTCAAATTGTTCCTCACTCCTATCTGTAAAACATCAACTAAATCCTGAACCTGCAAATTAAACGGAATTCGGACTACAACTGTCTGCGTTTTGTCTGCTCCTATTTTATTCATTAAAGTTGTTTCTAATTCTTCAAAAGGAACGGGCTGTTTATCGATATAAAATTGCTTGTCTTCTGTAACGGATAAACTGATTAATTGTTTATTCGTTTTTTCATTTGATTTCGCTTTTGGCAGCGTCATCTTAATAACATTCGGATTTGCCAGTGTTGAAATAATTAAGAAAAACAACAACAGGAAAAACATAATGTCACTTAAAGACGAAGTCGCAACCTCGGCGTGAAATCTTCTTTTTCTCTTAATTGACATACCTTATGATCTTTGAATTATGTTTACAAATTCTAATATTTGTTTCTGAATTTTTAAAGCAAAATCGTCAATTTTTCCGTTCAGTAAGTGGTAAGCGCTATACGCGATAATTCCCACGATAAGTCCAGATCCTGAACTGATCATTTTCTCGTACAAACCTCCTGAGATATTTCCGATACTGATATTTTCTGTAACCGAAATACTGTAGAAAATTTTAATTACTCCAGAAATTGTTCCGATAAAACCAAGAGTTGGTGCGATCCCGGCGATAAGTCCTAAATGACCTAAACGTCTTTCCATTTCACCAATTTCAATATCAGCGGCGCGGTCCATGTTGGATTCTATTTCGGCAATTGGTCTTCCAATTACTAAAACTCCTTCTTTTAGAATATTTCCAACAGCGGTATCATTTCTCTCTACAATTGTTCTAGCCAATTCAATGTTTCCGGCGTGCAATTTATCGCCAACATCCTGCATTAATCTGGCGTCGATTCTTGAAGCTTTTTGTATATATAAATAGCGTTCAAAAATTACGTAAATTGTATAGAATAATAAAAGTGCAATTGGTATTAAGAAGAAACCTCCTTTTAAGATAAAACCTAAAACAGAAATTTCAGTTTCCGGATGAGCAACCTTTTCGATCACTACGTTTGAGGCGTTTGCAAGAGTATCAGCTTGTAATTGAATGTAGCTAAACATATTTTAATTCTGGTTTTTTAATAATTAATTCTAAAAAATATTTCAATTTTGCAATAAAGATAATTTTCATTGTAATATTAAACTAAAAAAAACGGAAATTATTTCAATCAACAACTTATTTTATCCAAACAAAATGAACTATCAGGAAACAACAAACTGGATGTTTAATCAATTACCAATGTATCAGCTTCAGGGTGCTTCGGCATACAAAGAAGATCTGACAAACATCAAGTTACTGGCAGAGCATCTTGGAAATCCCGAAAAGAATTTAAAAACGATTCATGTTGCGGGAACAAACGGAAAAGGCTCAACTTCTCACATGCTGGCTTCAATTTTGCAGGAAGCGGGTTATAAAGTGGGTTTGTACACTTCGCCGCACTTAAAAGATTTCAGGGAAAGAATTAAAATAAATGGTCAGGAAATTTCAGAAGATTTTGTCTGTGACTTTATTGCTAAACACAAAAGTTTCTTTGAGGCAAATGACATGAGTTTCTTCGAAATGTCGGTTGGTTTAGCGTTTGATTATTTTGTTTCTGAAAAAGTTGATATTGCCGTGATTGAGGTTGGTTTGGGCGGAAGACTTGACGCAACGAATATTATTACGCCTTTGGTTTCGGTAATTACAAATATTGGTTTAGATCACACGCAGTTTTTAGGAAATACGCTTGAAGCCATTGCAGGTGAAAAAGCCGGAATCATTAAACCCAATGTTCCGGTTGTTATTGGTGAATATACTCCAGAAACGCAACCTGTTTTTTTGGCTAAAGCCGAAGCAAACAACGCACCGATTTCTTTCGCTTCTGATTTAATTGATCAAATTTATTTGTCTGATTTAATTGGCGATTATCAGTTTCATAATAAAAAAACGGTTCAGCAGACGATTTCAATTCTGAACAATCAAACCGATTTTAAAGTTTCAACAGAACAATTAAAAGAAGGTTTATTGAATGTTGTAAAAAATACCGGTTTACAAGGAAGATGGCAGCAATTGGGCGAAAACCCGAAAATTATCTGCGACACAGCTCACAACAAACACGGATTAGCCGTTGTGATGAATCAGCTTCAAAATGAAAAATATGAAAAACTGCATATTGTTCTGGGTGTTGTAAACGATAAAGATTTGGATTCTATTTTACCACTTTTCCCAAAAGAGGCGCAATATTATTTCTGCAGTCCAAATTCGGCGAGAGGTTTACCTACCGAAACTTTGCAAAATGCGGCTGAAAAATTCAGTTTAATTGGAGAAAAATACGATTCTGTTGAAAGCGCTTTCGCGAAAGCCAGAGAAAATGCATCAAAAAATGATTTTATTTACGTTGGCGGAAGTACTTTTGTCGTTGCCGAACTGCCTTTGTAATTATCAAAACCAAATTCGCAGAAAAAAGTTCAAAAAAACCAATTTAATAACAAATTCATAAACAGCGAGATATAATTTATTTTTAAAAAAGTTTTATTTTTTCTTCTAAATTCTTTGCAGAACTCAAAAACTAGCGTATATTTGCACTCGCAATCACAAATGATAGCAACCTAGTAAAATAGGGCGATTAGCTCAGCTGGTTCAGAGCACCTCGTTTACACCGAGGGGGTCGGGGGTTCGAACCCCTCATCGCCCACCAAGAAACTCCTTAAGAAATTAAGGAGTTTTTTTTATATCATTATCTTCCCACTCCTCATAAAATTAACTTCAAGGTTTATAAGAATTTAATATTGGCAACACAAAATAACGCCCGACATTTATTAGATTTATTAATTCAAATTTAAACCAAAAACAAATGAGAATATCAATACTGTTAATGCTTGCTGTACTAACTTTTAGCTGTTCAAATAAAGAAAAATCTAATATATCAAGTAATAAAAGTTCGCAAAATCTGCCTAAACCTAAAGAGGAAAAAATTGAGGAATTGAATGAAAATGTTCATTATCTTGGATTTGTAAACAAATTCTATTTCTCAAATAAAAACGAAGCTTATATTGAGCTTTACTTCAACAATGAAGAAATAGATGAAAAAGAATACAATCAACTAATAAAACTTTCTGATTCGTTGGTTTACAAAGACGATGAAAATGACAGATATAAATTTCCAACGAGTTTATCATCAAAGAATTTTGACTTAAGAGGACTTTCTAAACTTGCCATCTATGACGAAAACAATAAATTTTTCTGCAATGCAAATTTTGTTCGTGTAGAATATTTAAATCAACCTATTTCTTCTTACTTCATTGCTGTTTACAAAACAGAAAAGAAAATCACATCAGATCATTATTATGGTATTAGCAATTTCGAAAAAGATTTTGAATCTTCAAATTACACAATATCAAAAGATACTTTATTGACTCAAAAATTGCTCACAAGACTTAATATTCCTAAATCGTATTATGGACTTGAAGATAGTGGAACTCACATTTTATCTGCCAAAAACGATACAATACTATCTGTAGTTAATTCTGAAAACTCTGCTTACATAGTTTCGCATACTGATAAAGATTTTAAAATTTTATACAAAAGTTCTGAATCTGAAAACATTAATGAATTGAGAGTCGTCCCTATAATAAGAAATAAACTTCCATGTATTTTGACAAAAAATTCTAAGCCTGATACTGATACTGAATGGAATAATTTATTTTTATATAATGGCACTAAATATATTATTGCGAAACAGCAACGGATAGAATAGAAGAAATATTAGCAATGACTTTTTTTTTAGTTTATGATTTATCTAAGAGAAAAATAATTAATAGAAAATTAAAACATTCAAAATGAACACTATCATAACAAAGATCAAATTTTTTGTTTTTACAGTAGCATTATTTACATACGGTCATTTTTACGGCCAGACAAATAACGTAGAAACTAAGCTGGACAGTCTATTTCAAAAAGCACTTGAATCGAAAACTTTTAACGGAAATGTTTTAATTGCTAAAAAAGGTAAAATACTTTACGAAAAAGCTTTTGGTCAAGCTGATGCGAGTAATACTATTCTATTAAATAAAGAGTATCGTTTTCATATTGGTTCGATTGCTAAAGAATTTAATTCTGTTGGAATTATGATGCTTAAAGAACAGGGGAAATTAAAATTGGATGATCCGGTTTCGAAATTCCTTCCGGAACTTCCATCCTGGACCAATAAAATTAAAATCATAAATCTGCTTCAATATACAAGCGGACTTCCGCAGATAAAATGGAGTGAAGTAAATCAGGATTCAGACAATATGGCTTTTCTGTTAAAGACTTCAGAACTTGATTTTGAACCGGGAACAAAGTATGATTACAACAATAATAATGTGTTTTTGCAAAGACGTATTATTGAGAAAATCACCAAAATGAGTTTTAATTCGTTTGTGATAAAGAAAATCTTAAAACCTATTGGAATCAAAAATGCAGTTGTCGATCCTGATGACAAAGAGCCTCTTTTTGCAAAATCTTACAACAGTAAAGGAAAACAGGATATTCTGAAATACAACATTTCCGGCTGGACGGCCTTGAACTTAAAAGATTTTTACAAATGGTCAGAAGCTATTAATTCTTTTAAAATTATCAATTCTGAATCTACACGTCAGCTTTTTGAACCTTTTTCTAAAGATAATCAAACGGGTCTTGGCGGCGGATCTATCGAAAACGGGAAAGTTACCAGTCATATTCATGATGGCGCTGCTTTTAATTATCAGGCTTTGTTAATCAGTAATCCTAATTTTACGATTATTTTAATGACTAATAATAAACAGAATAATTTGGAAGAAATTAGTAATTCGATAAAAAGTATAGTTGATAAATAAACATGATAAAATTTTAAGATTCTATAGTTTAATTTCTTTACACACGTAACCTTGGCTTTCAGAAAGATCTTTTGGGAAATTTAATAAAAAGCTACCACGCAATTCCCATAATATTAATGTCCCGTCTTTAAGAAAAATCCAGCGGGAAAAGCTTCTTTTTGAATTTCGGTTTTCTGTTAATTCAAAGAAAATTGCATCCTTATATTTTCCTTCGTATTTATTTTTATCTACTCCATTTTCTTGCAAATCTTCTTCAAAATTATTTTTTGCTACTGTGCTTAAGGATTTAGATTTAACCCAATGTATTTCACCTAAACAACTGTCGCAGTTTAATGTATATTTATAAATACGATTTTCTTTTAATAGATTTACCAAATGCTTTCTTTCATTAATAATCGATCTTTTTGTACTCAATATTTCATTTATTCCGGAGATGGTGCAAAATTCAATATTTTTTGAGATTTTTAAATCCTTTATAGACATTTCAAGACATTCATCTCCTTCCCATTCAATTGAAGAAATATCAGCAATTTGCGCTTTAGTAATTTCAAACTCCTTTTCTAATAATTTGAATGTCTTTGGGAATTTATTTCTGGCTTCTAAATAATTTTCTTTATCCTCAAAAAATAATTCCCGAATTTTTCCAACTAATGAATTGTTAAATTCTTTTCCGCTTAACCTCTCTTTGTTGCCTGGATCCTTATCGGGTAATAGTTCCGAAACCAATTCGGAAATTTTTGAATTGTAAACTATCTTTCTATTTATATGCCATGGCAGCATATAAGGGTGTTGTCCTGCAGAGTATACAGAAAGTGTATCATTTTCTTTTATTACACTAACAATAATTAATGGATAATCATCTGTCCATTTCGAATCTTGAAGAGATAAAACAGCTTGGTTTGCTTTCTTATAATCCTTGATTGTATTAATTGCAATAGAATTTATTTCTTCTGCTCTTTTATTTTTTTCTGTGTATTCTTTCCAAAGATTTTCTGCATTTTTAATAAGCCAAAGAGAATCTCTGCCAAAAGAAAGTAAAGGTTCTTTAAAAAAATCAGAATTGTTTGTTCTTGTTATCAATTTAATTATTTCAGAAACCACATTAGAATCAACTTTTTGATTATAGAATCAGGTTTTTCTAATGATGTAAGTAACAAATTCTGCTTTTTAACTTGAAAGTTATTTTCATAACTTGATAATCCCCCGCCAGCATCTTTAATAATTATTTTATCCCAGTCATTTAATTGATCATTATTATTTTGACCGATTAAAATCTGAATTCCAAATAAAAAAGTTAATAAAGCTAAAATTGGTTTGTTCATTTTTTGATTTTCCAAGTAAAAACATTTTATAAAGCTAATATAAAGAAAACAAACTATAAAGAAATTTATCCCTCCACCAAACAAATCTCAAAAACCGTCCTCCCATTTTCAGTTTTAAAAGAAATATAACCGCCATGTGCTTCGATAATATTTTTAGAAAGCGTTAAACCAATTCCAGCGCCTTCGGTGCGAGTGGTGAAGAAAGGCAGGAAAATTTTGTTTTCGATTTCTTTTTCGATTCCGTAACCGTTGTCTATGATTCTGATAAAAGTTCTGTTTTCTTTAGTTTCGGCCGAAATTATAATTTGTTTTTGTTCCGAATTTTTTAAGGCATAAATCGAATTCGTCAACAGATTAATAATTACCTGTTCTGTTTGCTGTTGATCGACATTGATTATACGTTTCTGTAAAATCGTATTTACAATTTCAATGTCGTCTTTTTTAAATAACGGATTCATGATTTGAATACAATTTTCAATTAAATGCTGCAGTTCTGTTTCTTGTTTTTTAGGAGACGGCAGCATCGCCAGTTTTCGGTAACCTTCTACAAATTTCTGTAAATGATCGCTTCGACGTAACATGGTTTCTACGCTGTTTTTAATATCTTCTAAATCTTCTGCCGAAAGCGAATCCTGTTCTACCAAATCCTGCAGGTTTTGACAAATAGAACGAATTGGCGTTATCGAATTTAAAAGTTCATGCGAGATCACTTTCATCAAATTTACCCACGCATCTTTTTCTTTTTTCTCGACTACATTCTGAATCGAATCGAGTAAAACTATGCAATAATTACGTTCAAAAATTTCTGTTCTCGAAGCCTGCAAAACAAAAGTCTGCGGAAGTTGTTCGTTTATACTGATATCTACTGAGGTTTTTATTTCATGAAAATCATCTTTTTCGATAATTTCACAAAGTGACGAAAGCTGGTTTTTAAGATATTTCCATTTCGAAACTTTAGGCACATTAAAGTGTGACGAAAAATAATCGTTCATTAGAAAAATATCCCAGTCGTTTTCCTGTTTTTCTAAAATGATAATTCCGGTTTCGATATTATTTAAAATCGAACGGTAAATAATGTCTTTTGAAATTTGTTCGTTCTGCCTGCTTTTGAGCGTATCGTATAATTGAAATAATTCGTCGTAATTCTTATCGGTTTTATGCTTTGTAAAATCCGATGAAAAGTCATTTTGCAAAATCGAAGAAATGGTTTTATCGTAAAGCAAAACAAAATTCCGAACGTAAAAATACATTTCGCGAACGAGTAGAAAAACGATAAAAAAGCCAAATATCCCCGTAAAAAACAAATCGGTTTTGAAGAAATAAATCGAAATTTCTATTGCCACGACTATAGCCAGCAGTCGAAAAAAAAGCAATTTATAAGTTTGCAGTGATTTAAACATACTAATTGATGTTGATATTGTATTTTTCTAAACGTCTGTAGAGCGCACCACGTGATAGACCTAATTCATCGGCCGTTTTGCTGATATTATTTTGGTGTTTTAAAAGTGCTTTTTCGATCGCAGATTTTTCTACAGATGAAAGTTGAATATCGTCCTGATTTTCATCATAAGGTGTTATGGTTTCTAAATCGAGATCTGAAACCGTGATCACATTATTTTCACACAAAATAACAGCGCGTTCTATTTTATTTTCCATTTCGCGAATGTTTCCGTTCCAGGCGTGTTTTTCAATTTGTTCCAGAACTTTTTTATCAAAAGTAATTTCACTTCGTCCGTATTTTTCGATCATTTTATCCAGAAGATATTCTGCCAGCGGAATTTTATCTTTGTTTCGTTCACGCAGCGGAGGCAAAACTATTTCCATCGTATTGATTCTATAATATAGATCTTCTCTGAAATTTTTATCGGCCACTTCTGTTTTTAAGTTCAAATTGGTTGCCGTAATAATGCGGACATTTAATGGTCTTGCTTTGGTTTCGCCCAATCGTGTTACGGTTTTGGTTTGAATAACCTGCAATAGTTTTGACTGTAAATGCAGTGGCACATTCCCTATTTCATCTAAAAAAATCGTTCCGTTTTGCGCCATTTCAAAACGTCCGGGCGTATCGTTTTTGGCATCGGTAAAAGCACCTTTAGCATATCCGAATAATTCGCTTTCAAAAATATTCGAATTCAAAGAACCTAAATCTACGGCTATAAAAGGATTACTTTTTCTTTGAGATTGATTGTAAATATGATGCGCCAGAACAAATTTTCCGGTTCCGTTTTCACCCAAAATCAAAACATTCGCATCTGTTTTGGCCACTTTATCAGCCAGTGAATAGGCTTTTTTTATGATTTCAGAATTTCCAATAAAAAAGTCATTTTCAATTTCAATCTCTTTGCTCTTTTTTTGTTCTTTCCGAGATTTATCTACTGCTTGTTTTACAGATTCTAACAGCTTTTTATTTTCCCACGGTTTTAAAATATAATCAAAAGCACCTGATTTTAATCCTTCCACAGCGGTTTCTACTTTTCCAAAAGCCGTCATTAAAATCACAACTGTTTTTGGCGAAAGCGTTTTTATTTCTTTTAATAAATACAAACCTTCTCTCCCATCTTCAAAACCTATTCGGTAATTCATGTCGAGCAAAACAACATCAACAGTATTTTGGGCTAATAATTCGACTACTTTTTTGGGGTTGTTAAGTGTATAAATATTCTCAAAATACTTTTTAAGGTACACTTTTGAAGCAAAAAGTATGTCTTCCTGATCGTCGATGATTAAAATTGAAGCGTTTGTTTTTTTCATTATTGTTCAGTTTTGGACAAAAAGTGTCCAATTATGGACATCGCGGCTTTTTTTAAAAAAATAAAATTTTAAAAATAAGGCAGTTACAAATTTTAATTTTTTGGCACAAAAATCCCTTTTCTACTTGTAAATCAATTAATTATTGAAGCCTTTCAGAAGTAAAAATAACAAAATAAATATCTATTTAACCGCATTATTAATTTCTTAATTTTCGGTCGTGTTTCTTTTACTTCTGAAGATCAAAAAAACGAACATCAATCAAACATTAAAAAATCAATTATGATCAAAATCAAAAATCTTTCAAAAGTTTTTAGAACCGAAGAAGTAGAAACCAGAGCTTTAAATGACATTTCATTAACCATAAATCAGGGCGATTTTGTTTCGATTATGGGGCCGTCAGGAAGCGGAAAATCAACCTTATTAAATATTATCGGTCTTTTAGACAGTGCTTCGGGTGGAAGTTATACTTTGCTCAATCAGGAAATGGTGGGTTTAAAAGAAAGTTTAAAATCAAAAGCCAGAAAAAAGAATATCGGATTCATTTTTCAAAATTTTAATTTAATTGATGAATTATCGGTTTATGATAATATCGAACTTCCGCTGCTTTACATTAATAAATTGCATTCTTTTGAAAGAAAGAAAAAAGTAGAAGAGATTGCGGCTATATTGGGCATTTCGCATCGTTTGAAACATTTTCCTCAGCAGCTTTCGGGCGGGCAGCAGCAGCGTGTTGCTGTGGCAAGGGCTTTAATTAATGATCCGGAAATTATTTTGGCTGATGAACCTACGGGAAATCTGGACAGCAAAAATGGAAATGAAGTGATGGAATTACTGACGGATCTTCACGCCAGCGGCTCGACAATTTTAATGGTTACACATTCTGATTATGATGCTTCTTTTTCGCAGAGAACTATTTTGATGAAAGACGGTGTTATTCTTTCAGAAAAATTGAATCAACGAAATGTAGATGTTTTAGTAACTTCTAAAAACTAAGATCATGCTGAAAAATTGGATTAATGTTTTTACGTATCATATTAAAAACAACAAACTGTTTACGGTTTTAAATGTTTTGGGATTGAGTATTGGAATTGCAGGATTAATATTTGCGATTTTGTACTGGAACGACGAACAGAGTTACGATCAATGGAACCCAAATAAAGACAACGTTTTTTTAGTAGCCAACCAAATGGATCCGACTACATATTGGGCTTCGAGTTCTGCACCAATGGGGTCAGCTTTAAAAAATGTGAGTCCTGAAGTCGAATCTTTTTGTTATGTAAACGGCGATTACAACGATGAGATTATTCGCTTTAATACTAAAAAAGTACAGTCGAATAAAATACTTGTGGCTCAAAAAAACTTTTTTGATTATTTCCCTTATGAATTTATTGAAGGCAGCAGAAAAAGTGCTCTTCCGGATGTTAACAGTATTTGTTTATCAAAAGATTTAGCCGTTCAGCTTTTTGGTAATGAACCTGCTATAGGAAAACAAATTGTTCTTAATAATCAAAGTCTGATTGTAAGAGGAGTTTATAAACTAGACAAAAAATCAATTTTCAATCCTTCGTGCGTGATTAATTTTATGGACGAAAGAATAAATGCAAACATTCAGGGTTGGGGAAATTTTCAATTTATTTTACTATTAAAATTAAAAAATCCAAATGACAAGCAGCGAGTAACAGCAAATCTTCAAAAAATATACTTTGATAATTTGATTGTAAAACAAGCAAAAGAGCAAGGTATGAATCCTCAGGAATTTATTAAAAAATTTGGGAAAGTAAAACCTGGCTTAGAGCCCTTATCCAGTATTCGTTTGCATACCAAAACCAATGGTCTAGTTGAGCCAAAAGGCAATTTTCAGTTTTTATTGATTATGTTAGGATTATCTATTTTAATTCTGGCGCTTTCTATAGTAAATTATGTTAATTCGGCTACGGCAAATGCTGTAAAAAGAGCCAAAGAAATCGGAGTTCGAAAAATTATCGGTGCTTCAAAATTAGAAATAATTTTGCAGTTTATTTTTGAAACAGCCATTCTGTCTTTACTTTCTATTCTAATTTCGCTTGTTATCGTAGAACTTTCGTTACCGTATTATAATGTCTTTTTAGAAAAAACACTCGTATTGCAAAGTGGTCAGTTTTATTTACAGCTTGCCGGCATATTTATTATTACCGTGATTCTGGCAGGAATATTTCCGGCAGTTTATGTTTCAAATTTTGAATCTCTAAAAGTTTTAAAGGGAAATTTTGGAAGAAGCAAAAACGGAATCTGGCTTCGAAACGGAATGTTAATTTTTCAATTTGCTGTGGCTGCTTTTTTTATTATTGGTTCTTACATTGTGTATGAGCAAATAAATCTTATGAATGAAAAAGATTTAGGTTTTAGCGGTAAACAAATCTTGAATATTTCATACAGAAATATTTATGGCGAAGGAATTACAGATAAAGACCGCTTTAACCGATACACAACTATAAAAAATCAATTACTGCACATTAAAGGTGTACAACAAGTTGTGGGCGGAGGTTTTGTTTTAGGTCAAGGCGCAAAATCTGTGATTTCATATCATTATAAAGATATAAATGTTGATGGAAATAATATGCCGATAGATTTTGGTCTTCTGGAAATGATGAAAATAAAAATAGTTAAAGGCCGATATTTTGACCCAAAATTTTCTCAGGATACTATTAGCTCAATGCTGATTAATGAAACGGCTTTAAAATTATTAAATGAAAAAGATCCTATTGGCAAAAAAATAAACTGGGGCGGACATAACGCCATTATTGTCGGCATCGTAAAAGATTTTAATAACGGAAATCCGGGAGAACCAATTCCTCCTATGACTTTTTTTCATTTTAAAACTATTCCCTGGTTTAACGGATTTATAAATAATATTTATATTTCTGCTGATCCAAAAACGATGCAGCAAACTATATCAGAGGTAGAAAATTTATGGACAAAAAAGATAGATCCTGATTATCCATTTATATATGATTTTGTAGACAAAGGATATAAAAAGTCATACAGTAATTATGTAAAGCAAAAAAATCTGTTTTCTTTACTAAATATCATTGTTATTACAATTGCTCTTTTCGGATTATTCGCTTTAGCTTCTTATTCTATTGAAAGACGTATGAAAGAAATTGCAATTCGAAAAACTCTTGGCGCAGAAACCGATGTTTTATTAAAAGAACTTTGTAAACAGTATATTGTTTTCAGCATAATTGGCTTTTTAATTGCTTTATTTCCTGTTTATTATTTATTAAATAAATGGCTGGAGAATTTTGCTTACAGAATAACTATTTCGATTTATCCTTTTTTAATTGGATTTGCTGCTTTACTAACTTTAACTTTATTAGTTGTACTTTCAAGAGCGTATCAGGCAACAAAAGTTGATGTACTGAAGTATTTGAAATACGAATAAATTAATTTTTAATAAAACAAAAAAGACTCCCTGATAGGAGTCTTTTTTGTTTATGGAATTGTTATTTACCACGGACTTATTCCTGTTTCATCTTCAATATCATTGCTAAAAAACTGGCCTGTTGGTCCGTTCGCATCTGTCAATGTATGTTTGATAATAAACGATGCTGCACTTTCTACAGTTCCAGGTCCGCTATGATGATTAAAATCTGTTGCGGTATAACCCGGATCGATTGCATTTACTTTAAAAGATAAATCTTTTAGTTCATAAGCCAGTACAATAGTATATGCATTTAATGCTGCTTTTGAAGTTCCATAAGCTGCCGATTTGAAATCGTAATATTTCCAAGTTGGATCACTATGCAAAGTCAAAGAACCAAGTCCTGAAGTTATATTACTGATTCTTGGATTTTCTGATTTTTTAAGTAGTTCCAAAAAAGCCTGAGTAACACTTATGACACCAAAAAAGTTTGTTTCAAATACATTTTTAATTTCTTTGACACTAGTATCCGAAGCGGTTTGAGGAAACTGACCGCCGCTTATTCCCGCATTGTTAATCAGGATATCTAATTTTCCTTGTTCACTTTCTACAATATTTTTTGCTGCTAAAATTGAGTCTGGATTTGTAACATCAATTTGAATAGCTTTGATGTTTTCAAATCCATTTTTGTTTAATTGTTTTACAACTTCATTTCCATTTTCAAGATCGCGACTTCCTAAATAAACAAACAATCCTTGCTTTGAAATTTGTTTTGCGATTTCTAATCCTATGCTTCTATTTGCTCCTGTTATTAATACTGATTTCATTTTTAATTTGTTTTAAAATTATAATACAAAGTTGGTTACTTTGAAAATGGAATCATTTGTCATTTGGCAAAAAGCAATTTTAACTGATGTTTTTTCTAATTCTGCTTAATGATGATTGTGTAATTCCTAAATAAGAAGCCACATAAGATAACGGAATCCTATTGATTACATTTGGATAAATTTTCAAAAACATTAAATATCGTGTAGTGGCATCTTCTGAAACCAGCGGACTTCTTCTTTCTACTTTTTGTCTCAATGCTTTTGAAATGATTCTATGTACTATAGCATCCCAGCCAATAATAGTTTCTAAAAGTTCTCTCCAGTCTTTTTTAGAAAAGACCAAAAGTTTACAATCTGTTATCGCCTGCACATAAGCATTGGAACAAATATCATTGTCGAAACTCTCCATATCAACAACCAGATTATTTTCGTCGATAAAATATTTGGTAATTTCTTCACCTCTATTGTTGTAATAACAAACGCGGGTAATTCCGTCTAAAACAAAACCTACTTGCTGAGCAATTTTCCCAGCTTCCGAAAAATATTCATCTTTCTTAAGTTCCAATACAGTTGTTTTACTCGCAATTAAATCCAACTGATGTTGATTTAAAGTTCCAAATTGCAATATATAATCTATAAATTCTTTCATAGAGGCAAGTTAATCAAAGTTATTTGTTCGGAATTTGTCATTTGGCAAAAACGATTCAAAACATATCAATTATTTTTCAGGATTGATTTCATTTTAATTTCTGTTGAATTGTTCCTGAAAGGCAATCGGACTTAAATTGGTCTTTTTCTTAAATAATTTATTGAATGACTGCGGATGTTCAAAACCCAATTTGTATGCTATTTCAGACATTGAAAAAGTTCCTTTCGCAATATATTCTTTTGCTTTTTCGATTAATTTATCATGAATAAACTGCTGTGTATTTTGTCCCGAAAGATTCCGAAGCAAATCACTTAAATATCTGGCAGACAACCCCAATTCATCTGCCACAAACTGAACGGTTGGCAAACCATTTTCAAGTGCTTTTTCGTTATTAAAATAATCTTCAAGCAAAGATTCTAATTTAGAAAACACATCATTATTAACCGCTTTTCTGGTAATAAACTGCCTGTTATAAAACCGCTTGCTATAATTTAGCAGAAGTTCAATCTGAGAAATAAGAACGTCCTGACTAAAATTATCAATTCGTTCTTTTAGTTCGTTTTGAATATTGGTAAAAACCCCTAAAATGGTTTCTTTTTCACTTTCAGATAAATACAAAGCTTCAGAAGCCGAATACGAAAAAAATCCATATTTTTTAATATTGGCATTTAAAGCATAAGGCCGAATAAAATCAGGATGAATATTTAATGACATTCCGCTATAGTCCGCTTCTTCCTCCTGCATTTTTAAAATTTGTCCCGGAGAAACAAATGACATTCCGCCTTCTTCAAAATCATAAAAACCATGGCCATAACGAAGTTTTCCGGAAAAATGAGTTTTAAAAGAGATTTTATAAAAGTCTAAAATAATTCCGTTTTCAAAATCTTTCGGGTCAAATACTGCTTCACCATAATTTAAAATACTGATAAGAGGATGCATAGGCTTTGGTTGTCCCATCGCCTTATGCAATTCTGATATCGAATGAAATATTTTAGGTTGATTCTTCATCTCACAAATTTATAAAATGTTCGACTGGCGCAATATTCCAGCTCACGCTACTTTGATCAATCATATCATGCACAACAGAATCACTGAGTTCTGTCATTAATTTATGCATTGCATCTGTACCTTCAGCCGTACTGTCCCAAACTACCATATCGTAAACAATTCCTTTTTTGAGTTCGAAAATTGTTCTGGATCGAAATCCTTTTTGACGTTTTAAAAAATCGTCAATTTCTTTATTGGCTTCAATAAACTGCTGTGTTGTAAAACCATTTAATTTAAAAGTTGTTAATTCTATCGCTTGATTTTTCATCTCATTTTAAATTAAAAAGTAAACATTGCTTTAATATTCTGAACCTGAACTTCTGCTCCGTTTTTCAATCGTTCATTGTATAAAGCATTTGCATCATTTCCGGCAACATAACGTAATTGATTTTTATTGTCAGTAGCGGCATCGTATATAATTTGAGCCACATCATCGGCATTTGTATAATTCTCCATTTGTTCTGCGCTGTAACCTTTGCTTACTTCGGCGGTTAATTTTTCATATGCTTCATGTTGTCCAACTTCCATAGAACGAATAGCAAAATCGGTTTTCATTCCGCCCGGAGCGACCACTTTAACCTGAATTCCAAATTGTGTTAATTCTGAGGCCAGACTTTCTGAAAAACCATCCACACCAAATTTTGTTGCACTGTAAATAGAACAAGTCGGAAATCCAATTAAACCAAAAGTAGAAGTAACATTTATAAAAGTACCGCTTTTTCTCTCACGAAAATAGGGTGTAAAAGCTTTTGAAACTCTAACGACTCCAAATAAATTCGTAACAATCTGACGTTCGATTTGAACCTCACTTAAAGATTCTAACGCTCCAATTAATCCATAACCCGCATTATTCAAAACAACATCTACCGTATAATTTTCAATAATATTTTGAATCGTAGAATTAATTTGTTCCGAATTTGTAACATCTAAAGGTAAAACAATTACGTTTTTTAATAAAGTTAATTCTGTTTCCTTTTCAGGATTTCGCATAGTGGCAATTACCTGCCAGCCTTTGCTTTGAAATAATTTTGCTGTTGATTTTCCTAAACCAGTTGAAGCTCCTGTAATAAAAATTGTTTTTTGCATTTTTAATTGCTTTAAAATTATAATGCAAAGATGTACCGAAACAAAAACCTGCTTTTAGTCGTTTTGGATAATTGATTAGCCAAAATGACGGTTCTTAAATAAACTTAATCACCGCCGCATCCACCACATGAACTTCCACACGAACTTCCGCAGGAGTTTCCACATGAGCTCCCGCATGAACTTCCAGATCCTGAACTACTGTTTGATGAAGTAAATTTATTATTTTCAGGCATTGCTAAAGGCATAAAAGAAACTGTCAGACCTCCATATAAAAAATAATTCCATTGCCAGTCTTGCTCAGGATCGGTATTGTTTTTTTCCTTTTTGAAAGTTGAATGAATTGTATTAAAAAATAAGTAGTTTACTATTTTCTTAAAGTAATAATAAGATATCGCAGCTAAAATTATAGTTAGAAAAACAATTTTAGTTACTGCTTTTTCTCTTGAAATTCCTATAATAATCCTGCTAACACCTATACTTAAAAGAAGTCCAAAAACCAACATCGCTGCTTTTATAATAAATAAAAACTGCTTAGAATCTAAAATCGTTTCTCTGATTTTTTCAACTCCTTTTTTTATTTGTTGAAATACTGGTTTGTTCTTAATTAATTGGTTTAACTGAGGGTAAGGTATTAAATCATACTCTTTCATAATTTCAATGACACAATTTTCATATGGATTATTTGTTAGCTTATCATCGATTAAGTTTAATTTATTGCCTGTAACCTGTACTCTTCTATTTTCAATTAGATTATTTACAACTCCATGAATTACATAATCTAAATCATTTTTTTGAAAAAAAATTAATTCAAAAGGTGTAAGATTACTGATAATTAATTTGGGCTTAATTTTTTCAATCATTGAATTACAAGCTTTTTTAACAAATTGCATCAATATGAATGTGACAAAAGCAAACAAGAATATATAATACCATACAAAATTTGGATTACCAATTTGAATCAAAACTGGTTTTATAAGAAAAGAAATAGGAAAACTTAAAAGTATAAATGACGCTAAGAAAATTATTTTTAATATTCCGAGATTATAATTAGCATTGTTTAATTGAAGTGAAGCCATTGGATTTCTAAAAATCCAAATTTCTTCTGGCTGCTTTCCAAAATTTAATTCGTATAAGTTTTTAGTAACTTCTTTTGCTTTATGAAATTTATCTTTTTCTGCCTTATTATGTGTCGATGGAATATGTTCAATCCTTTTTGATAAAATGTTGCATAAATCAGAATACGAATTCGTAAATATTAAATGCTGATGCCAAACAATATCAACAATTTCCGAAGGTGAAACCATTTCATTTGACGTTGCTGCGAGATACATAAACTTTTTATATTCTAAGATTGCCTTTTTAGTAAAATAAATAGTCCAGCTATTTTCTGAGGCTAATCTTGTTGAAAATCCATATTCATCATTTGGATTGTCAAGGTCAAATTTTTCAATTTGATTCCAAAGTTGTGTATCCATAAATAATTAAAGCTCTTTCGTTAAACGGTCTAACTCTTTTAATAAAGTTGGCATTCTAAATTCGCCAGCCATACTTTCTATTTTTTGAAAAGCATCTTGTAAATCAATTCCAATAGAAGTTATAAATAATGGTTTTATACTATCACCTCTAAATAAAGGTTTTTTATTTTTTTCGATACTGGCAAAATTAGTTTTAGCAACACCAATAATCGGAATCTGCTTATTTAACTTTTCATATAAATGTCCGCCTAATCCGTATTTTTTTTCATCATCTAAATACACAAATCCATCTACAACAATTGCTTCAATATTTTCCAGATCAATCTGATTCAATAAACTGATGATACACGGCAATTCTCTTCTGTAAAATTCTCCCGGAATATATTCTGAAACATTATCGATTATTTCTGAATGAATTTTAAAGTTTTTATCTTCATTCCAATTGTTAAATTCAAGGCATACTGTTTTGGCTTTATTATCGAAATAATAAGTATCAAAGGCTAATATCATGTTTATTTTTATTCTTTTAAACTCTTAATGAACCACGAAAACCTCGCGCTGCATAATACGAATCGGCACCATTATGATATACAAAAACAGTATCATAACGAAAATCTGAAAAAATTGCCCCACCTAATTTTCGAATATTATCAGGCGTTAAAATCCAGCTTGAAGTTTTGGTATCAAATTTTCCTAGTTTTTGAAGGCTACGATATTCTTCTTCATTCAAAATTTGAATTCCCATTTCTTGAGCCATATTTATTGCGCTGTCTGTAGGTTTATTTTCTTTTCTTTTTTCTAATGCTTGGTGATCGTAGCAAATACTTCTGCGTCCTTTTGGACTTTCTGCCGAACAATCATAAAAAATATATTCATTTGCTTTTTCATCATAACCTACAACATCCGGTTCGCCTTCGGTTCTCTCCATTTCATCAAGTGACCAAATTTTTTTAGGATTAGCTTTCAGTTTTTCCTGAACCTTTTCCCATTTTATACCTTGATGGCGATGCATATTATTTTCAAAACGTGCTTCTAAAACACTCAATAATGATTCTTCCTGTTCTAGGGATAATATGTTTTTTTGACTCATCTTTTTTAATTTAGTATTCGATTAATCATTTAACCCTTTTCCATCCAAAATATTCGGAATATTTTTTTCTACACGAGCTTCACGGGTTTTGGATTGTTTGGGCTGAGAAAAATGAAGTAAGTAAGCTCTCTGTCTTCCGGGAGTTAAGGCAAAAAAAGATTTTTGAAGATCCGGCATTTCATCTAATTTTTTTTGAAACTCTTCACAAACAGGAAAATCAGAAGTTTTTTTCAATTCAACTTTTAAACCTGCTTTTTCTATTTCAACAGCTTGATAAATATATGTTTTTAAAACCGCTTTTAAATCAACTATCTCCTGAAGACTTGTAAATCGTATTTGTCGTGCAGCCTGAACATTTTCTGATTGTTGAATTAAAATTCCATCTGTATCTTTTAATAAAGCCCCTTTAAAAAACAAAAAAGCACAATATTCCTTAAACGCATGAATTAAAACAACATTGCTGTCTTTAAATGTATAACACGGAACTCCCCATTTTAATTCTTCATTCAATTGACATTCAAGCGCAATTTTTCGCATTAAAACTAATTCTTCCTGCCATTTATTGGCTTTATCAAAGAAGAAATCAACTTTAGGGTTTTCATTATTATCCAACATTTAAACTATTTTAATATTATTTTTCATCTTTAAAAACTATAAAATAAAATTAAAACAATATTTTGATTTAGATTCAACAATGAAATTAAAATCACTCAAAAAATAAAAAGATTTTTAAAAGAATAAGTAGGCAGAAAAGGAGAAAGAAACAATTTAAAACTAAAGAACACAAATAAACTGCGAAATAAGGCTTTAATTTCAAAAAACGAAGCAGAGATCAAAACAAAGAAAACAAAAACAGATAAAGCCTAAAATAAAGATTGAAATTATCTTTCACATTAAAAAATAATTATAAAACAAAAAAACCCTATCCAAGAACGGATAGGGTTTTTCAAAAAGAAAGGCGACGACATACTCTCCCACAATAATGCAGTACCATCTGCGCAGGCGGGCTTAACTTCTCTGTTCGGGATGGGAAGAGGTGAGCCCCGCCGCAATAACCACCTTAAGGTTGTTAGTTGTTGGTTTGTGGTTGTCGGCTGCTGGGATTTTCCATCAACTATCAACTATTAACCATCAACTGCTCTGCGTCGAGCAAATATTTTAACATACTGAGATAAAGAAAAGTAAGTTTTAGTTTTAGAAAGTTTCCTCCCTCTCGTCTGGGACGAGAGGGAAAAGGGTGTACATAAGCTTACGGATTATTAGTACTACTCGACTATGACATTACTGCCTTTACATCTATAG